>CALMAB010000462.1 GCA_937858325.1 uncultured Acetobacteraceae bacterium | reverse complement strand
CGTCCGCCGCCCTGGCCACGCCGCCGGCGCACAGCAGCGCGGCCATGACCGTCCCGGCGAGCAGGCGGCCCACCATGCTGCGCGACGCGGGCTGGCTCAGGTTCATCACGACGGTCATCGTCCACACTCCCTTGTCACGCAGCCGCCGGGTGTCCAGCCATCAGTTGTTGCAGCGGATGCCCGCCGCCGATGCAGGCGGGGTGGGCGAGCCGGGCCAGGGGGCAAGCTGCCCGATCGGCCCGGCGATGCTCGACGTGGCCCACCCCGCGGTGAGGAAGGCGAGGCACTGGAAGTTCGCCGGCGGCGGCGGCGCGCCCATCACCAGCCCTTCGGGGAACAGGTATTCCCCCACGGGCGCCACGTACTGCCCGGGGATCAGGCCGTGCGCCCGCACCAGCTCGGGCGCGTTGTCCTTGTCCGCCACCTCCGTGCCGTCCGGCAGCGGCGCCGGGTCGTCGATGCGGACCATGATCTCGCGGGTGGCGCCGAGGCCGTTGGGCACCAGCGCGGGCGCCTTGGCGATCTCGAAGCGGAACCGTCCAAAGGGCGCCTGCGCCTTCTGCACCGCCGACAGCCGGCGCGAGCGGCGCTTGCCGGCGGCATCGACGTCCAGGGCATACACCCCGACCTGGCGGGCGCGGGTCGGATCGGTGATGAAACCGACGATGCGCAGCCGCGCCGTGCATTCCAGCGTCGCGGCGCAGGTGCCCGCCACGATGGGGCCTTGCGTGCCCAGCAGCGTCTTTTCCTGCACCAGGTACGCCGTGTTGCCGGCGCCCGCCCTGGTGTAGATCCCGACGTTCGCCTCGATTGTGTGGGCCGAGATGAAATACGGGTGCGCCGGGTCGGCGTCGCGGGCGAGCGTGCCCTTGAAGTTGATGAAGTCGCCCGGCATCAACGGCGCCTGCTGGTCCGGGTCGCAGGCCGGCAGCGGGTCCTTGCAGGACACGATTGGCGCCTGGCCGGGCGGCAGGCTGGAGGACGGGATGTCCGGCCCGCTCATCACGAAGGTGGCGAGCGGCGTGCCGCCAGCCAGCGGCCGGTTGCCGACCGGGCAGTTCGGGTCGCTTGCCGGCGGCGCGACGCCCGGCAGGCACATCGGATAGCCGGTCAGCGCGTGCACCGTGGGGTTCTCCCCATCCACGGAGAAGCGCTCGTCCGGCGAGCTGTTGTTGCCGCCATAGACCTTGCCGGGGTCGTTGATCCGCACCCGCGCGTCCGGGGCGGCGCAGGCAGCGACCGGGGCCGGGTTGGCGCCCACGCACATCTCGCCGGTGGCGTAGTCGATCCTGCGGATGAAGCCGGCGCCGTTGTTGAGCGACTGCTGCGAAATCTGCACCAGCCCGGCGATGTAAACGCCGCCCACGATGTTGCCGGTCAGCGTCGCCTCGAACGCCGCCAAAGGCGGGTCGGTCGGCCCCACCCGGTCGTCCAGCGCCAGGCCCGACCTGCCCGCCGGCGTGCCCGGCGGCGCCATGCCCGGCCCCACGGTGAAGATCTGCTGCGGCGTCAGGTAGGCCGCCGGCAACTGCACGACGGTGTTGCTCGGGAGCACCACGTCGATCCCGTTGACCGTCATCTTGGCGCCGGAGAACAACGCGCCCGGCGTGTCCAGCGTGAAGCGCTGGATGTGCCCGATGATCTCGAAGGACACGGGTTGCGCCCGGGCCGGCGCCGCGCCGCACAGCGCCGCCAAGCCGGACAGGAGAACGAAGCCGATGCCGATTGCCCTCATGACGATTTCCACCTGTCTTGGTGTCGTGCCGGGTTGCGAGGCTCAGTGCAGGCGTGCGTCGTCCGGCCCGGCCAGCCGGTCGATCACGGCCAGGATCGTGTCCGGCGCGCTGAGCGCGGGCAGCTTCACCCATTCCCCGGTCACGGCGTTGCCGATGGCCAGGGTCGTGCCGTGCTCCGCCGGGTTCTCCGCGTAGCCGCCCAGCCGGTAGGCCACCCAATCGACGTTGGCCCGCTTGCCCGGCGCCGCGGTCAGGAACGACCAGCCGTCGCGGGCGCCGTGGTCCGCCGCGTAGCGTTTCAGCACGGCGGGCGTGTCGTGCTCAGGATCGACGCTGATCGAAAGGAAGTTCACCGTCCGGCCGAGGCGCGGACCCAGCCTGTCCTGCACGACCGAAAGGTTGCCGGTCGCCGGGGAGCAGATGTCGGGGCAGTTGGTGTAGATGAAGTCGATCACCACGATGCGCCCCCGCACGAGGTCGTCGAAGAAGCGGACCGTCTGGCCGTCCTGGGTTTGCAAGGGCAGGTTGGTGAAGTAGCGTGCGGCGTCGGCGCCCTCGCGCAGGGGAGGCGTCCCCGGTTCCGGCGTGCGCGCGTCCTTGATGGCCTTCAGCAGCTCGGCGGCGGAGGCGGTGCCCGGCACCTGCGTCGCGCGCTTGCCGGCGTCGTCATAAACCACGACCAGCGACGGGTGGTCCGCGGCGCTGCCGGCACCGCCGCCAAGCGCCTTCACCAGCCGCGCGATCTGGTCGGGACGGCCGGTGACGAAGCTCCAGCCCGGCTGCACGTCGAAGCTGGCGGCGTAGGCCTTCAGCTCGGCAGGGCCGTCGTTGGCCGGATCGACGCTGACGGAGATCAACTGCACGTCCTGCGTCCCGAGCAGGTCTTGCAGGCCGCGGAACGTTGTTGTCAGCCCTGGACAGATCGACGAGCAGCCCGTGAAGATGAAGTTGATGGCGACGACGCGCCCTTTCACCAGGTCGGAATAGAACCGCAGCCGGCGGCCGTTCTGGTCGCGCACCTCGGTGTCGGGCACGGCGAAAGCCGCGGGGGTCGGGCGGGAGACCGTGCCCGCGGCGTCATGGGCGAGAGCACCATGACCGACGCCTTGCACGGAGAAGGCCACCGCAGCGATCAGGCCGAGGCACAAGGCCACCGCCCTTGGCCGACGCGGGCCGTCCGTTTGCAGGATCGGTCCAGCGGGTGTCATCGGAACGGACATCCAACCCCCCTTTGCCCCCAAGGTCGCCAGCAACGCGGGAAGCGCGGTTCGACCTTTTCTGACGGGAGCGCGGGAGAAGCAGTGACCTAGGTCACATCTGGCCCCATGGACGTGCTGGAGGCCCCGGTCACGCCGATGGCGGGCCGGGTTCCGGAGGTCGTTGAGGCGCTCCAGATAGGCGAAGGTGGACGCCGCTCGGTTCAAGCGTCATCGAACGCACCTGCCCTGCTTAGGCCGCCACCACAGGACGGGCGCCGGTGCGGGAAACGCTGACCACCGCGCCCAAGGCGGCGAAGCCGGCCGCCACATACAGGCAGGTTCCGGCGCCCTGGCTGCCGCGCAACCCGAAGATTAGCGCCACGACCGCAGAACCCAGCGACCATCCAACCGTGCGGGCAACGGCGACCATGCCGCTCGCGGCGCCGCTGCGCTCGGGCGGGCCGGCGGTCATCAAGGTGATGTTGTTGGGCGTCTGGTAGAAGCCGAAGCCGATGCCGCAGATGCCCATGCGCCAGGCCACGTCCCAGTCGGCCGGAACCGTCGGCATGGTGGCGAGCAGCAGCAGGCCGCAGGTGAGCGCGGCCAGCCCGATGCTGCCGAGCAGTGCCGCCGGGTGCCGGGCGGACAGCCGGCCGGCGACGGGCGCCGCAACCGCGACCAGCAAGGGCCAGGGCGTCACCAGCAGGCCGGTCGCGACGGCGCTGCGGTGCATGACCGCCTGGAACAGGAACGGCAGCGACACGTAGGCCAGGATCTGCGCCGCGTAGGAGCAGACCGAGGTTCCCATCGAGAGCGCAAACAAGCGGATGCGCAGCAGGTCCAGCGGCAGCATCGGCGCGGGCTGCCGCGACTGCTGC
>CALMAB010000461.1 GCA_937858325.1 uncultured Acetobacteraceae bacterium | reverse complement strand
GTGAGGGTTGGACGAATGCTCGTTGCCGGAAGGCACGCGGCGGCTCGGACGGCGATGCCGTCGTCCTCCATACGATCTGGGCGGACGTCGGGGGAGCGCGTCCAGCGGTCGGTGGTGCCTGCTGTAACTCGTGAGCCGGTGGGAGGGGAGGCGCCGATTTGCCTCGGCCCAACCGGGTCGTCGCGATGGAGTCCGTCTCGAACCGCTCCGCGGTCGAGGCAGGCATGACCGGCAGGCGCGTGCGCCGTCATGATGCTACACCGCGTAGCCGAGATAGCCGCGGGCGGGCGCTGCCTCCGGCCAGCTCCCGCACAGCGAGCCTGTGAGCTGCGTGCGCAGGCACGTGGCCTCGGTGCAGCCGCAGCGGCGGATGGCGGCAGCCTCCGCGGCCAAGGCTTTGGCGACCCAGTCCGGGTCGGCCATCGGGACGTGCAGGACACGGTTGCGCATGGTGCGCGTTCCCACCCGGAGCGGCGCGAACAGGGTCGGGTACCCGTGGCTGCCCATCGCTGGTCCCTTCTGTCTGGCCGTCGCAGGACGGCGCACGGCGGTTCTTGGCGCCGAGGCGTGCTAGCGCACCCCGTGCTCTCCGGACGCTTCGGTCGAGAAAATCGGCCGGCGGCATTACGCCCCAAAGGTTGGCGGCCGCCGGGTTTGGCTCCCAAACCTTGGGCCGCTGCGGGAAGTCCTGCGGATGCGGTGATCGACGCGCCAGATGTTGAAGGGCAGGCCCTCCCCGAGGTGCCCCAGGATGACGGTGAGCCGCGGGTGCTCGTCGAAGAGGCCGCTGCCCATCAAGCGCAAGGCGTGCGTCGCGGTCTCACCCCCAAAGGCCCAAGCCGAGCCGAGCAGCCAGGGATGCCCGTCGTAGATCCTCGACTGGGACGTCAGCGGTTCGCGGGGATGGAGACAGAACGGGACGTCGAGTGACTCGAGTTCGGCCCAGAGTGCCCGGAAGCGCCCGTCGTCCAGGTAAACGGCGCCGTCCTCGACGGTTATCTGCGAGTAGCCGTTCACGGGGGCGTCGACGAGTCCGAGGTTGTGGACGCACCGGCGCGCCTCGGCGGCGGCCGCGTCCGGATCCTGCATCGGCAACGCGGCGAAGGCTTGGAACCGGTCACGGCGCCTTTCAACCTGCTCGGCTAGGACGTCGTTGGCCCGGCGCGCGACGTCGCACGCCTTTTCTCGGGCCGGAATCGCCTGGATCGCAGGCGAGTTCAGCGAGATGATCATGTACTCCATGCCGTGCTGATCCATCTGGCGGAGCGGACCCCGGCGACGCCGAGGAGGCGTTACTCCATCTCGGGCCAGAGGTCGGCCGTGAGGTACACCTCCGAGCCGCCGGGCGTGTACGGGTGGGCAAAATGCTCTTCGATTCCGATCTTCCCGTGCATGGCTGTTTCCTGCGTTCCTTGCGCGGGTGGGGGTCAGGCTCCGGGGCGGCATCAGGCACCTCCGGCGGCATTCGGCTTCGGCTCGATCAGGGCCGCGCCGTCCGGGAGCCCGCGCCGCCGCCGGGACGAGCCTCCCTTGCTCCAGACCGCGGCCGCCGCGATCGCAGCCGGCAGCGCGGCGACTGCAAAGATCGTTTCGAAGCCCCAGTTCAGCGACAAGAGGGCGCCCCCGACCATCGAGCCGAGCACGGAGCCGCCGCGGCCGATGGCGTTCGTCCAGGCGACGCCGGTCGCGCGGCTCGCCGTCGGATAGAACGCCGCCGAGAGCGCGTTCAGTCCCGTCTGCGACCCGGCGATGCAGGCGCCCGCGCCGAACACGGCGGCTCCCAGGAGCCACAAGGGGTCGGAAGCTCGGCCCACGAGGGTCACAAACGCCGCGCCCGCCAGATAGGTCGCCCCGAGCACCCGGTGCGGGTCGAAGCGGTCCATGAGGCGGCCGATCGCGATCGCCCCGAGCGTGCCTCCGACCTGCAGGAGCGCCGTTACCCGCGCGGCGCTCTCGAGCGTGGCACCGCGGCTGCTCACGAACGTCGGCAGCCAGTTCGAGAGGAGGTAGTAGACGAGCAGGCTCATGAAGCAGGTCAGCCACAAGAAGAGCGTGCCCGCGACTAGGTCGCGCTCGAACAACTGGCGCACGGGGAGCCCGTGCGGCTTGGCGGGTCCGACGAAGACGGCGCCGGCGAGGTCCGCTTGCGGCGCAATCCGGCGCAGGATCGCGGCGACCCCGGCTGGGTCCGCGCCACGCATCACGAGGTAGCGTACGGACTCGGGCAGTGCGGCCGTCAGGACCAGGGCGAGGAGGACGGGACCGAGGCCGCCGACCAGGAGCACCGAACGCCAGCCGTAGCCGGCGACGATCTGGGCCGCGACGAGGCCGCCGAGCGCGGAGCCGAGCGTGAAACCGCAGAACATGGTGGTCACGAGCAGGGAGCGCCGGTCCGATGGGCAGTACTCCGAGGTGAGCGTGATCGCGCTCGGCATCGCGGCTCCGAGGCCGAGACCCACGGCGAAGCGCCAGGCCACGAGCTCGGTGAGGTCGGCAGCGAAGGCCGAGGCGAAGGACGCCGCCCCGAAGAACAGGACCGAAAGGACGAGCACCGGCTTGCGCCCCCACTGGTCCGCGAAAGGGCCGATCGCCAGCGCCCCGACCATCAAGCCGAGGAGCCCGGCGCCGAATAGCGGGGCGAGCTGCGCGGGCGAGGCGCGCCACTCGGCCCGGATCGCCGGCGCGATGAACCCGACCACCGCAGTGTCGAAGCCGTCCACGGCGACGATCAGGAAGCACAGGACGATGATCAGCATTTGAAAAGGGGACAGCCTGTTCGCGTCGACCAACTGCTGGACATCGACGACCCGGTCTGACGGCATGGCTCCCTCCCATGGACGAAGGCACCGGAAGCGCTGTCGTGAGTGGCGGACCCGCCTTCTCAGGCCGCCTTGTCCCGTATCCGGTGCACCTCCGCCGGCGGCAGGGACGCCCGCTCGGCTTCCGGCACGAAATCGAAGGTGATGCGCGCGAACGGGGCGTCCAGGCCGCGGGCGCGGATCGCCTCCGGGTCGGTCTCGCGGACCACCGGCGGGCTCAAGCCGTCGCGTGTCGCGAACGCGAAGTGGTCGTGCAGGTACTCGTCGCCGTCGATGTTGATCTGGGTCGTCAGCTTGCGATGGCCGGGCGCGGAAACGAAGAAGTGGACGTGAGCGGGGCGACGGCCGTGGCGGCCGAGCTGGTCCAGCAAGCGCTGTGTCGGTCCGTCCGGAGGGCACCCGTAGCCCGCCGGCACGATGCTGCGGAAGCGGTACCGGCCCTCGGCGTCTGTGGCGATGGTCCGACGCAGGTTGTAGTCGCTCTGGGCCTTGTCGAAGAAGGAGTAGTTGCCGAGCGAGTCGACATGCCAGGCCTCGACCTGGGCGCCGGCAAGCGACGTGCCGTCCGTGTCGCGCACCTGGCCCTCCACGAAGAGAACCTCGCCGGGGTCGGAGCCGTCGTCGAGGCGGGCCTCCCCGACCCTGACAGGGGCGTCCGCGACGTAGGGCGGCCCCTCGATGGTGTGCGGGGTCCCGCCCTCGAGCCCAGCCTTACGGTCCGCCTCGTCCATACGCAGGTCGAGGAAGTGCTCGAAGCCGAGGCCGGCCGCGATCAGTCCGAACTCGTTGGCCTGGCCGGCTTGCGCAAGATAGCTCATCGCGGCCCAGAACTCATCCGGCGTGACGTCGAGCTCCTCGATGGAGACGAATAGGTCGCCCACGATGCGGTCCACTGCAGCCTTAACGCGCGGGGCCGGGATCTTGCCCGACGTCGTCGCCGTCACGGTCGCGAGCACCTGGGCCATTTCGTCCCTTGTCATGATCGTTTCCTCCGATCCATGTAGAAGATGCCGAGCTAGGGCAGACCCTGTCTTTTCTCAATTTGATCGGGATTCCGCGCCGTTGCCGCAAACGACGCCGGGACGTCCGCTCGGCGTCAATCGGCTCGCGCGAATTAGCCAGGACGATTGCGCCGAGCCGCCGCGCGAGCGGCTTCGCCGAGTTGGTGGCCGCCCCGCTTGCCGGACCTGATTGGTCCGGGTAGCCGGGCCGGACGACGCCGCCTGCCCTCCCAGATTGCCCGGACCACGCCGGCCGCCGCTTCCCGACCGAAGCGGTCGGCCACGCCGTCCGGCTCTACTTCTGCCCCGGGAGCCCGTGCCATGAGGACGAGCCGGCGGTGGTCCGCGGCGTCGTGGTCGGCCATGAAGCCGTGCGACAACGGGCGTGTCTGGTTGTGAGACCTCCTTGGCGGCTTCAACGATGGACCGTGCTTTGGCGACATCGCCTGGCCCGGCACGGCCTTCTGGTTTGCCGCGGGCAAGCCTGCGCCGGGCTTTGAGGCGTTCGGCCACGACCTGGTTGGGTGTTTTGCCGTCGAGCACGCGTTGGCGCCGGTCATTGTAAGCGGCGTTGAAGCCGCGCAGGAGGTGCCCCAGGTCTCGGTGCGAGTAGATGGTGATGCCGAGCACCTCGCTGCCGACCCGGCCGTTGAAGTCATCGAAATCGCGAAGCGATTTGCGCGGCTCCACCATGCCGCAGCGGCAAACGGCTCCGCCGTTTCCGCGGGTCTGGGGCGTGCAGGGCCGGGTGTGCCGGTATCCGGCCCCGAGGGCGACGAGGCCCTGGCGAACGCAGGTGTGAAGCAGCTGCCGTTGTCGGTCAGCACATGGGTGAGGCGGAAGGGAAACGCTGCTGCGGCTTCCCGGAGAAAGGCGATGGCGCTTTTCTCGGTTTCGTCGTCCTCAGCCGCAAACGCTGCGCGTTTCGGCGCGACGGCCAGGTGGACGGAGCGTGAGCGCCGGTCGATGGCGACGTGGAGAAAGCGTTTGCGCTGCTCGCCATCGGCTGCTTGCAGCTTGGGCAGGTGCTTGATGTCGATGTGCTCAGGCGCTTTCCGCAAGCGGAAACGCCGAGAAGCCGAGGTCGTAGTCCTGGCGAAACGCAAAGCGTTTGCGCCGGGAAGGTGCCTTGTCCCCTCGCCGGCTTGGCGGAGACGGCTGGTCGGCGGCGGTTGAGGCCTTCCGCCCTGAGAATGCGCCAGATGCTGTCGCGGTTGAGATGGGGCAGGAAGTGGGCGACGACAAAGGTCCGGCGCAAACCTGCGGTTTCGCCGCGGTCGTCGAGGGCGAAGTTGGTCGCCCGGCGCAGGGCACACACGACGGCCCGCTCCTCATCCGTGGCCTTCCAAGGCAGCCGGTGAGGACGCGCGGAATGGTCCAGGCAGTCGGCCGCGCCGCGCTTGCGCCATTTGCGCACGGTCTCGGCGCTGATGCCGTAGCGCCGGGCCACGGTGCCGCTGGGCTCGGTGGAGCGGGCGATCTCGGCGCGCACGGCGGGGGTGGTGCGGGCATTCGGGTGGATGTGCGGCATGGGCCTACCTCCGTCCCAGAGCGGCATTCTGCAGCTGCTCGAAACGGTGTGCGTAGTCTGTGATGGCCAGCGTTACAGGATCCCAACAATGCTCCGCAACCAGACACTTTGCGCGTGCGCGAGGGATTGCTGGGGATCACCGCCTCAGCTTGCTTGGCCGTGGTTGCGGCGCGGATGTGGTCGGCGTCGTAGGCAGCATCGGCGATCACCACGGCCGTGGGCTGATCCTGCATCAGGGCGTGCGCCTGCGGGGCGTCGCCGGCCCAGCGGCAAACGCGGAGCGTTTCCGCGAGCCTGGGGTGAGCACGATGCGCACCGGGCAGCCCCAGCGGCAAACCCTTTGGGTTTACGCGAGGCCGCGCACGGCCGGGTGCAGCGTGCTGCTCAGGCCGCCGCGCGAGCGGCCGGAACGCTGAACGGAACCGTCATGCGTTGGGCACCCCAACAAAGATTGCTTAGCCCCCCATGCGGGGCAGGTTGACAGGACGGGCGATCCACCGCTCCATCGCCGCAATCTTGGTAGAAGCAAGCTGGACGCACCCTGGGCGGCAGGGCGCTGCCGGCGCCGGGGAGGGAAGGGAGACCATGGACGCGGACCCAATCGCCGCAAACGCCCCTGCCTTGTCCGCGCCGCTCGCCGGCGTCCGGGTGCTGGAACTCGGCCACTACGTCGCGGCCCCCTTCGCCACCCGCCTGCTGGCCGATCTCGGCGCCGAGGTGATCAAGGTGGAGCCGCCCGGCGGCGACCCGGTGCGGCAATGGGGCGCGCGCTTCAAAGGCTCCGCGCCCTGGTGGAGCGTCCACGCCCGCAACAAGCGCTGCATCAGCCTCGACCTCAAGAAGCCGGACGGGCGCGCGGTCGTGCTCGACCTTCTGCGCCATTGCGACGCCCTGGTGGAGAACTTCCGCCCCGGCCAGCTCGCCCGCATGGGCCTGGGCGAAAGGGAGCTGCGCACGGCGCGGCCGGACCTGGTGATCGCCCGCATCTCCGGCTACGGCCAGGACGGGCCGGACCGCGACAAGGCGGCGTTCGGCGTGATCGGCGAGGCCATCGGCGGGCTGCGCCACCTGACGGACCACGCGCCCGGCACCAGCGGCCTGCCGCCGGTGCGGGTGGGCGTCAGCATCGGCGACAGCATCGCCGGCATCTACGCAGCCCTCGGCGTGGTGTCCGCCCTGCTGCGGCGGGAGCGGACGGGCCGGGGCGGCGAGGTGGACGTGGCTCTGACGGAATCGGTGTTCAGCCTGCTGGAAGGCGCCTTGCCGGAATACAGCACGCTCGGCACCGTGCGGCAGCCCGCCGGCGGTGGCATCGCCACGGCGGCGCCGTCCAACGCCTACCGCTCGCGCGACGGCATCTGGGTGCTGATCGCCGCCAACTCCGACCCGCTGTTCCGCAAGCTCGCGGCGCTGATGGGGCGGCCCGAGATGGCAGTGGACGAGCGCTTCGCCGGCAACCAGGCCCGCGTGGCGAACGTGGCGGAACTGGACCGGCTGATCGGAGTCTGGACCGGCGGCATCGACGCGGCGGCGCTCGACGCGGCGCTGGATGAGGCCGACATCCCGCACACCAAGGTGTTCACGGTGGCGGACATCGCCGCCGACCCGCAGTTCCGCGTGCGCGGCATGGTGCAGGACGTGGCGGACCCGATCTTAGGCCCGGTGCTGCACCCCGGCGTGGTGCCGCGCATGGACGGCTTGGACCCGGCCCCGCGCAGCACCGGCCCGGCGGTCGGCGCCGACAACGATGCGGTGCTGCGGGACCTGCTGGGCTACGCGCCGGACCGGGTGGCGGCGCTGCGCGACGGAGGGGTGCTGTGAACGCCACGCTGATCGAGGTCGCCCCGCGCGACGGGTTCCAGCCCATCGGGCCGTTCATCCCGACGGACGACAAGGTGTCCTTTGTGGAAGCGGCCCACGCCGCCGGGCTGCGCCGGATCGAGATCGGGTCCTTCGTCAACCCGGCCGCGGTGCCGCAACTCCGCGACACGGCGGAAGTGCTGGCGCGGACCCGCGGCCTGCCGGGTCTCGACCCGCAGGTGCTGGTGCCCAACGCCCGCGGCGTGGCCCTGGCCCTGGCCGCCGGGGCGCAGCACCTGGTTTACGTCATCTCCGCGTCCGACGCGCACAACCGCTCCAACGTGCGGCGCGACACGGACACCTCCATCCGCGAGTACGGGGAGGTGGTGCGGGACCTCCCGCCGGGAACCCGGCTGCGGCTCAACCTCGCTACTGCCTTTGATTGCCCCTTTGACGGGCGCATGGAGGAAGCGTTCGTGCTCGACCGGCTCGGCCGCATGTTGGACCACCGCGCGGACGTGGAGGTCGGGCTGTGCGACACCACCGGGCGCGCGGACCCGGACCACGTGGCCAGCCTGGCCGCGGCGTGCCTGCGTCGGTGGGGGGAGGGGACGCGCTTCGTGTTCCACGGCCATGACACGTATGGGCTGGGCCTCGCCAACATCGGCGCCGCCTGGCGCGCGGGGATCACCGGGTTCGACACGGCCTTCGGCGGCCTCGGCGGCTGCCCCTTCGCGCCGGGCGCCACGGGCAACACCGCCACGGAGGACGCGGCGTGGATGTTCCGCCGCATGGGCGTGGACACGGGGATCGACCTCCACGCGCTGGTGGCGGT
>CALMAB010000460.1 GCA_937858325.1 uncultured Acetobacteraceae bacterium | reverse complement strand
GCGGCAACAACGGTGACGGAGGGCGGCTTCGGCTCGGGCGGCGGCGGCGCGGCGCGCGCCGGCAGCGCCAGCAGCAGCAGCGCGAGTGCCACCCGGATCATGCCGGCATCCCTTGCGGCCGGAGGAAGCGGCGGAGCAGCAGCTGCAGCACCGGGCGGAAGCGTGCGCCGGTGAGGGTGGGGTCGAGCGCCTGGTGCACGGCCAAGCCGTCGCCCATGGCCATCACGAGCTGGCACGCGGTTTCCACGTCGAGCGTGGGATCAACCGTGCCGCGGGCCTGGCCGCGCCGCAGCGCCGCGACCACGGCGGCGCGGGCTTCGCGGATGTTGCGGTCGAACATGGCGCGGATGTCCGGGTTGCGGATCGCCTCCGCCATGGTTTCGGCGCACAGCGCGGCGTTGGGTCCCGCCAGCAACTGCTCCAGCGCGTCGATGCCGATGCTGGCGAGCGCCTCCACGGGGTCGTCGGCCTCCGCCATGCGCTCGAAGAACGCGGCGTGCTGGATGCGCTCGGCCTCGGCGATGGCGGCGATGACGGCGACCTTGCTGGGGAAGTAGCGGTAGAGCGCACCGGGACTCATCCCGGCCTCCGCGCAGATTTCCTGCATGGACGCGCCGTGGAAGCCGGACCGCGCAAAACAGGCCACGGCGGCATCGATGATGCGCTGGCGAGAGGACTGCTGGACGGTCTGCGACACGGATGGGCCTGAATGCGAATGAACGTTCATTTGCGGACGTTCACCCGAATGTCAAGGATGGCAGGGCCGTCGTCGGCCGTCCGCATGGTGGTCCTGCGCCGGACGCTTCGGCGGGGTGGGTTACAGGTTTGTCTCTTTTAATCTACAGATGGCCGCCTTCTGCAAGTTGGCCCGGAGCCACGATGCCGATCCAGCCGCAGCGGCAAGGCCGCCCCGTTCCCCCATGAGCATCGCAAGGGCATCTGCCCCGTCATACGGCGGCGCTTCGGCCGGGGTGGGCCAATCCGCCTTGCTCGGCTTGGCGCTGGCGCTCTCGCTCGGCGCGGTGTTCAGCGCGCAGCTCCTGACCGGCTTCGGCCTCGTCACGGGCGACCGCCTCGACGGGCTGATCCAGGTCAGCATCCTTGAGCACTGGTTCAACGTCCTGCGCGGCAACGCCGCCTGGGACACGACGAACTACTTCTATCCGTATCGCGGCACGCTGGCGTACAATGACGGGTACTTCTTGTACGGCCTGGCGTATTCCGGCTTGCGCGCCTTGCGCCTGGACCCGTTCGCCGCGGCGGAAACGGTCAACGTGCTGCTGCGGGTCCTGGGGTTCGCGACCGCCTTCCGCTTCGCGGACCGCGTGCTGCGCCTGCCGTTTCCCTGGGCGGTGCTCGGCGCGGCCCTGTTCACCTTGAACGTCGGTGCCTACCAGCAGTCCGCCCATGCGCAGATCCTCAGCGTGGCGCTGGCGCCGGGGGCCGCGCTGCTGGCGGTGCGCGCCATGCGGGCGTTGGAAGCAGGGACGGCGCGGACCGCGTTCGGCTGGGGCGCGGCGCTCGCCCTCCTGGCGTCGGCTTGGTTGATGACCGCCTTCTACATGGCGTGGCTGCTGGGCTTCTACGCCGCGGCGCTGCTGGGGGCCGTCCTCCTGATGCGTCCGGAGGTGCGGCGGCGCCTGGCGGCCGTGCTGCGGCGCGAGTGGCTGGCCGTGTCCGCCGTCGCCTTGGTGTTCGCGGTCGCGCTTGTGCCCTTCTTGAGCCTGTACCTGCCCAAGGCCAGCGAGAGCGGGATGCACAGCTTCGCGGCCCTCCGCCCTTATCTGCCCAGCCCCGGCGACACGGTCCGGGTCGGGCCGGGGAACCTGCTGTTCGGCTGGTCCGACCGCTTCTTCGCTCCCGCCGGGGCCACGACCTCCGCCGAGCGGATCGTCGGCTGGCCCCCGGTCCACCTGGCCTGCTTCCTCCTCGCCGCCTGGTCCGGGCGGCGGCGCCGGGCGATGCGGCCGGTGCTCCTCGCTACGGGTGTCGTGTATGCCCTCACCCTCCGCATCGGCGGCGTGTCGGGCTGGTGGCTTGTTTACCAGGCGGTCCCGGGCGGCAAGGCGATCCGCGTCGTGGCCCGCGCCTGGATCATGCTGGCGGCCGGCCCCGTGCTGTGCGTCGTGCTGCTCTGGCTCCGGGACCTGAGCGGCAGGAAGCCCGTCGCCGCGGCCGTTCTCGCGGCGCTGCTGGTCGCCGAGCAGCTGAGCAGCGGCCCGGACGTGGCGCGCCTCGACCGCTTGGGCGAGCTGCAGCAGTTGGGTGCGGTCCTGCCGCCGCCGGCGCGCTGCCGGGCGTTCACCGCGCTGTCGGCACGGTCCGACGATCCCGAAGGCAGCACGACCCTGCAAACCATGAGCGCCAACGCCAACGCCATGCTGGTCGCCGAGGTCGCCAACCTGCCCACGATCAACGGGATCTCCTCCTTCAATCCCCCGGACTGGAACGCCGCCGACCCGAGCAGCCCGAGCTATCTGGGCCGCATGGACGCCTACGCGCAGGCGCACAGGGTGGACGGACTCTGCGGCTTGGACCTGCGGACCCGGCGCTGGCACGAGGACCTGTCACGCTACGAGCCGGTCCGCCTGGTGCCGACCGGGGGCTTGCTGTCATTGCGTCCCGATGAGGCGGGCAACCGACTGGTCCAAACCGGATGGTATGCGCCCGAAACCTGGGGACGCTGGGGCGAGCCGCGCGCGACGCTGCGGTTCCTGCCGCAAGGCGGCGAAGGACCGCTCAGGCTGACCGCCTGGGCGCTTGCCAGCCCGCCGCCGCCCGCGCAAGCGCAGCGCGTGGCCGTGATCGCCAACGGCAGCCTCGCCGCGACCTGGACCTTGTCGGCGACGCCCGCCGAGTACCAGGTGCTGCTGCCGCCCCCCGATGCGTCCCGCGACCCGGTGGAGGTCGCGTTCGTCGCCCAAGACCCGGCACGGCCGCAAGGCAAGGACGGCGCCGTGGACAGCAGGGCCTTGGGGCTGGGCCTGATCGCCGTCCGGCTGGACTGGCCGTAAGCGCC
>CALMAB010000459.1 GCA_937858325.1 uncultured Acetobacteraceae bacterium | reverse complement strand
GGCGGGCGTTCCGGTGCCGGACGCCCGCGCGACCTGGGACGACTGGGCGGCCGCCGCGGCCCGGGTGGCGAAGGCAACCAAGACGCAGGCCGGCATGGCGATGGACCGCAGCGGGCACCGCTTCGCCGCCGGGGCCATCGCCTACGGCGCGCAGTACTTCGGCGCCGATGGCGCGCCTGCCGTCACCGACTCAGGATTCCGCGCCTTCGCCGAGCGGTTCGTGCGCTGGAACAAGGACAACACGGTGGAGCGCGAGGTGTGGGCCGCCGCCGGCGGTGGCGCATACCGCGATGCGTTCGAGGAGTTCGCGGGCGCCCGCGTCGTGGTCTATGTCTCCGGAAGCTGGCAGGTGCGGCGGCTGCAATCCTCGGTGGGCGACGGGTTCGACTGGTCCGTCGCCCCGCCCCCGTGCGGCCCCGCTGCCTGCACCGCCATGCCCGGCGGCGCCGCCTTCGTCGCGTTCAAGTCCACCAAAAGCCCGAAGGAGGTCGCGCGTTTCCTCGATTACCTCGCAAGCCAGCCGGTCTATGCCGAGATGGCGTCGCGCACCGCCAACATCCCCGCCCATGCCGGGCTGCAGCAGTCAGGCATTGAATACGACTTGCCGGCCCCTGCCCGCGCGGCGCTGAAAGCGTTCACGGCCGCGGCCGGCGGCATCTCGCCCGTGGCCTACCGGCTGCAGGGCTACATCCTGAACCGCCCGGTGTTCAACGCCACCGTCGCCCGGCTGTCCCAGGTCATCGTGGGGGAGCTGACGCTGGACCAGGCCTATGCCCGCATCGACGCGGACGTGCAAAGCGCGCTGGCCGCGTCGAAGTAGCCATGCACGGCATGTTCGCCCGCATCTTCGGCGCCGTCATGAACCTGCCGGAGCGCCCGATGCGCTGGGCGCAGCGGCGGCTGGGGCCGGGGCTGGCCTGGCTGTTCGTCGGGCCGAACCTCCTGGTGTTCGGCGTGTTCACCTTCTTGCCCATCGTGCTGAACGTCTGGTACGCCGCGACGTCGGGCACCAACCTGCTGCCCGGCGACCGCCCCTGGGCCGGCCTCGGCAACGTGCGGGCGCTGCTGCAATGCGGAAGCTACCTCGACCCGTCCTCCTGCCAGCGCGACCTGTTCTGGCATGGGGTACACAACACCCTGGCTTTCGTGGCGCTGCAGGTGTCGCTGATGGTGCTGCTGAGCGGGGTGACGGCGCTGGCGCTGAACAAGCCGGTCCGCGGCCGGGGCCTGTTCCGGGCGGCGTTCTTCTACCCCGTCCTGCTGTCCCCGGTGGTGGTGGCGCTGATCTGGAAGTGGATCCTGCAGCGCAACGGCGTGCTGAACGCGGCCATCACCGCGGGCGGCGGGCAGCCGGTGGACTGGCTGCTCGGCGCCGGCAGCGCCTTTGGGTGGACGGTGTTCGTCAGCATCTGGGCGCATATGGGGTTCTACACCCTGATCCTGCTGGCCGGGCTGCAGGCGATCCCGCGCGACGTTTACGAGGCCGCCGAGATGGACGCCGCCCGGCCGTGGACCCGCTTCCGCCGCATCACCCTGCCGCTGGTCATGCCGAGTCTGTTGGTCGTGCTGGTGCTGGCGCTGATCCGCGCGGTGCAGATCTTCGACGAGGTGTTCGTGCTGACCGGCGGCGGTCCCGGCACGGCCACCACCTACCTCGTGCAGTTCATCTATGAGACCGGGTTCGCCCAACAGGTGCGCGAGTACGGCATGGCGTCCGCGGCGTCCCTGCTGCTCGCCGTGGTGCTGCTGGTGCTGACCCTGCTGCAGCTTCGCGCGACGCGGGGCCAGAATGCGTAAGGTCCTGCGTGCGTAGCTTCCTGCTCGCCACGCGCGGGCGGCACGGCGCGGACTGGACCGATTGGGCCTGCTACGCTTACCTATTGCTGGGCACGCTCGTCATGTTCGGCCCGGTCGCCTGGCTGGCGCTGAGTTCGCTGAAGACGCCGGCCGCCCTGGACCAATCGCCGCCCACGCTGCTGCCGTATGAGCCGGCGCGCTTGGCGGTGCCGGGCCGCCCGGGCGAGCTGCCGCTGTTCCGCGTGACCGCGGGCGAACACGCGGGCCAGGTGCTGGCCGAGATCCGCCGGGTCGGGCTGCAATCCCAGCTGGTCGATCCCGCCAGCCCTGCAGCGCCGGTCCGGGTGCCCGTGGCGGACCGCACCCCCGTGCTGCGCCTGCACCCCGCCTGGTCCAACTACACAGAGGTCGTGCGGCGCTTCGACTTCCTCCGCTACTTCTGGAACAGTGCCTTCATCACCGTTGTCGCCACCGCGATCACGCTGCTGTTCAACGCCATGGCGGCGTTCGCGCTCAGCAAGTACCGGTTCCGCGGCCGGGCGACGGTGTTCCTGGTGATCCTCGCCACGCTGATGATCCCGCCCACCATCGTGCTGGTGCCGAACTACCTGATCGCCTCCGCGCTGGGCCTCACCAACTCGCTGTGGGGCGTGATCTGGCCCGGCGTCGCCACCCCCACGGGCGTGTTCCTGCTCCGCCAGTACATGCTGACCCTGCCGGACGAGCTGCTGGACGCCGCGCGCATGGACAACGCCAGCGAATGGCGGCTGTTCTGGCGCATCGTGCTGCCGCTGTCCGCGCCGGCGCTCGCGGTGCTGGCCATCTTCTCGGTGATGTGGCGCTGGAACGACTTCCTGTGGCCCATGGTGGTGCTGAACCGGTCGGAGCAGTTCACGCTTCAACTCGCGCTCAACGCGTTCCAGGGCGACCTGACCACCTCCTGGAACCTGCTGCTGGCGATGACGGTGCTGACCCTGCTGCCGGTCACGCTGATCTTCCTCCTGCTGCAGCGGCACATCGTGCAGGGCATCGCCTCGGCGGGGGTGAAGTAGCGGTGGCGGGCCTCAGCCTGCGCGGCGTGGCCAAGCGGTTCGGCGCGGTGGAGGTGATCCGGGACGTGGACCTCCATGTGGCCGACGGCGAGTTCGTGGCATTCGTTGGCCCGTCCGGCTGCGGCAAATCGACCTTGCTGCGCATGATCTGCGGGCTTGAGCCGGTCAGCGCGGGCGACGTGGTGATCGGCGGGCGCCGGGTGAACGACCTGCCGGCGGCGCGGCGGGGCTTGGCGCTCGTGTTCCAGTCCTACGCGCTGTATCCGCATATGACGGTGCGGCAGAACATGGCGTTCGGGCTGGAGAACCTGTCCACCCCCAAGGCGGAGATCGAGGCCCGCATCGCCGAGGCGGCGCGGATGCTGCGGCTTGAGCCGTTCCTCGCCCGGCGCCCCGGCGCGCTGTCCGGCGGGCAGCGGCAGCGCGTCGCCATCGGCCGGGCCATCGTGCGGGAGCCTGAGATCTTCCTGTTCGACGAGCCGCTGTCCAACCTCGATGCCGAGCTGCGGGTCGAGATGCGGGCGGAGCTGGCGTCGCTGCACCGCCGGCTGGGCACGACGATGATCTACGTGACGCACGACCAGGTGGAGGCGATGACGATGGCCGACAAGATCGTGGTGCTGCGGGCCGGCCAGGTGGAGCAGGCCGGGCCGCCGCTCGCGCTGTACAACGAGCCGGCCAACCAGTTCGTCGCCGGGTTCATCGGCTCGCCGCGGATGAACTTCCTGCCAGGCGTCGTGCAGGCGGAAGGTTATGGGGTGGACGGCCTGGGGACGGTCGCCGTCCCGCCCCGGCCGGGCCTGCGCCCGGGGGATGGGGTGACGCTCGGTATCCGGCCCGAGCACCTGCAGGCGGCATCGGATGGCGCGCCCGCGACCGTGACCGCGGTGGAGCAGTTGGGCGGGCTGAGCTTTGTGCGCTTGGCGCAGCACGACGCGGTGCTGCAGGTGGCCGGCCAGACCCGGCTGCGCCCCGGCGACACCGTGGGCCTGCGCCTGCCGCCCGAGCACCTGCACGTCTTCGGCGCCGATGGCGCCGCGCTGGCCCGCTGATG
>CALMAB010000458.1 GCA_937858325.1 uncultured Acetobacteraceae bacterium | reverse complement strand
AACTCCCGGCTGTGGCGCCCGGACTCGTTCAGGGACATCGGCACGTTCTCCTCATTGGGGAACCGTCCGAATCTACCTGTCTCGCTTCAGGAGGCCACTCCACCGCACAAGAAAGCGGACGCCATGATTGCCGGACGAGAGAACGGACGAGCTTGCCAGACTGCTGCGTTGCCACTTCCCTCGTCAGCTTGCCAATGGAAACAAGTTCCGCTTGGCAGGAGGAGCCTCCGCTCGTGCGCGGAAACGACCTTTCTCATCGGCTGGCTTGCTGACTGCGCCCGCAGCGGCCACACTCCCGAGAACGACTGGCCGGACCGCCGCATGGCGCTACCGGCGGCATGGCACCTGACCGGGCCAGCCAGGACATTCGCAGGAGGAAAACGGCCATGATGCAGGACCTGACCGGGCGCGTCGTTTGGATCACCGGCGCCGGGACCGGCATCGGCCGCGCCATGGCGCTGGCGTTTGCCGAGGCCGGGTGCCGGCTCGCGCTCACCGGCCGGTCGAGGGAAACCCTGGCGGAGACGCGGAGCCAGGTTGAGGCGGCGGGCGGCCAGGCCATGCTGGCGCTCGCGGACGTGGCCGACGCGCACCAGGTGACCCGCGTACACCTGGAAATCGTGGACGCGTTGGGCGACGTGCAGATCCTGGTCAACAACGCCGGCACCAACGCCCGCAAGCGCCATTGGGCGGAGCTGTCGCCGGCCGACATGGGAACGGTCGTCGATGTCAACGTGAAAGGCCCGTTCCAATGCGCGCTCGCGGTGCTGCCGGCGATGCGGGCGCAGGGCGGCGGGCTGCTGATCCACGTCGCCTCCGTTGCCGGGACCGGCATTTTCACCGTGTCGGGACCGAGCTACACCGCGTCCAAGCACGCCGCCCGCGCCATGTCCGCCACCATCAACGCGGAAGAAGGCATCCACGGCATCCGCAGCGTGTGCATCAACCCGGGCGAGGTCGCGACGCCCATCCTCGACACGCGGCCCAAACCGCCCAGCGCCGCCGAGCGCGCCCTCATGATCCAGCCGGAGGACATCGCCGCCGCCGCCGTGTTCGCCGCCCGGATGCCGCCGCGCACCTGCATGGCGGAGATGACGATCACGCCCACGGACAACCAGTTCTACCGCGCGACGGCGCAGGCGATTGCCGGGGCGCGGCGCCCATGACCACGCTGCCCGCGACGGTGGTGGCCGCCGACATGCTGCGGGACTTCGTTGCGAGAATCTTCGTGGCCGCCGGGTGCGACGCGGAGGAGGCGGGGCGAATTGGCCATCATCTTTTGTCCGCGAACCTCGCGGGGCATGACAGCCACGGGGTGATCCGCGTGCCGCGCTACGTGCAATGGATGCAGGAGGGCAAGGTCCGCGCCGGCCAGATGCCCACGGTGGTGGCGGAAAGCGCCACCCACGCGGTGGTCGATGGCAACCTCGGCTTCGGCCAGACCATCGGCCCGGCCACCGTGGACCTGGGCATCGCCAAGGCGCGGGCGGCGGGGCTGGCCGTGGTGACGCTGCGCAACTCCGGCCATGTCGGCCGCGTCGGCGATTGGGCGGAGCGCGCGGCGGAGGCCGGGCTGGTGTCCATCCACTTCGTCAACGTCGGCATGGGCGAGATCGTGGCGCCGTTCGGCGGCGTGGACCGGCGGTTCGGCACCAACCCGTTCTGCATCGGCGTGCCGCAGCCGGACGCGCCGCCGCTGCTGCTGGACTTCGCGACCAGCACCGTGGCGGAGGGCAAGGTGCTGGTCGCCAGCAACGGCGGCAAGCCCGTGCCGCCCGGCGCGCTGATCGGCCCGGACGGCGCGCTGTCCGCCGACCCCCGCACGCTGTACGGTTCCATCGAGAACACCCACGTGCGCGACCCCGGCAACGGCGAGGGTGCGTTGCGGGCGTTCGGCGACCACAAAGGCTCCGGCATCGCCTTCATGTGCGAAATCCTGGCCGGCTGCCTCGCCGGCAGCCCGACCGCCGGGCCTATCCCCGGGGGCAAGCGGGGCGGCATCGTCAACGGCATGGTGTCCATCTACCTCCACCCGCAGCACTTCGGCGCCGCCGGCTTCGCCGAGACGGCCCGGAGCTTTGCCGAGCACGTGAGGAACTCCCGTCCCGCCGCGCCCGGCGGCGAAGTCCTGGTGCCCGGCGACGCGGAAAGCCGCACGCGCGCCACCCGGCTCCGCGACGGCGTGCCGCTGCAGCCGGAAACCTGGGCGGCGATCCAGGCGACCGGGGCTAAAGTGGGCTTGACGCCGCCGCAATAGACGCGAAGCGGCGCGGGTCGATGGCGGGCAGGATCGCGCCGGCCGGCCCTGGGTCGCGCCCGGCGATCACGTCGGCCACCAGCTTGCCGGCTGCCGGCGAGGTCTGGATGCCGTAGCCGCCCTGCCCCACGCACCAGAAGAAGCCCTCGTCCGCGCCGCTCCAGCCGAACGCCAGGCTGCGGTCGGGGGTGAAGGTGCGCAGGCCCGCCCAGCTGTGCTCGACCCGGCGCACCTCGATGTCGAGCGCCTGCTGCATCCGGTCGATGGCGATGGCCACGTCCAGCTCGTCCGGCGCCACGTCGTGCGGGTGGGTGTCGGTCTCGTCCGCCGGGCTGACCATCAGCTTGGTGCGCGCTTCCGGCCGGATGTACCAGGTATGGTCCACGTCGTTCACCATGGGCCAGCGGGTCGCCTGCCACGGCGCCGGGTCGATGACGACGCCGGTGCGGCGCTTGGGCACCAGGCCGAGCGGCGCCACCCCGGCCTGCTCCGCCACCTTGTCGCCCCAGGCGCCGGCGGCGTTGACCACCACCGGCGCGGTGAACAGGGCGCCTGCGCTGGTCTGCACGTGCCACAGCCCGGCCCGGCGCTCGATCTGGCCGGTGCGGCTGCGCAGCGCCAGCACCCCGTCTTGCGTGCGCAGCAGGCGCAGGAAGCCCTGGTGCAGCGCGGCCACGTCCATGTCGAACGCATCGTCTTCGATGGCCGCCTGCACCGCGTAGCCTGGGCGCAGCGCGGGGACCAGCGCCGTGACCTCCTCAAGCGACGCTTCGCGCAGCCCGGTGCCCTCGGCGAGCAGGCGGCCCAGGTGCTCGCGCTGCTCGGACGGCGCCAGGAACAGGACCGGGCGGTGCGCCAGGATGGGCGCATCGGTGAACCCTTCCGGCGGGTGCTCGAAGAAGCCGCGGGACAGGCCGGTCAGCACCCGCACGTCCGGCGGCCCGTAGTTCTGGATCCAGATCGCCGCCGACCGCCCGGTGCTGTGATAGCCGGCGGCCTCCTCCGCCTCGATCAGCGCGACGCGGTGGTCGGCCGACAAGTGGGCGGCAACGGTGGCCCCGGCGATGCCGGCGCCGATCACGATGGCATCAAAGGCGTGCGTATCCATGGCCACAGCATCACCGGGCCGGGCCGCCGGCGCAAGCGATCTACGGTTTCACCTGGAATAAACCAGGTCCGGCAGCCACATGGCGATGCCCGGCACGGCCGAAAGGATGACCACGGCGACCGCCATGATCGCGACGAAAGGCAGCGTGCCCCGGATGATCGGCCCCAGCCCGATGTCCGGCGCGATCCGGTTGATGACGAAGATGTTGAGCCCGACCGGCGGGTGGATCAGCCCCATCTCCATGACCACGGCCATCACCACGCCGAACCAGATCAGGTCGAAGCCGCTTTCGCGCAGCGGCGGCAGGATGATCGGCGCGGTCATCAGGATGATCGACACCGGCGGCAGGAAGAAGCCGAGCGCCACCACCAGCAGCAGGATCGCCAGCAGCAGCAGCCACTTGGACAAGTGCAGGCCCACGATCCAACCCGCCGCGGCTTGGCTGATGTGCAGGTAGCTCATCACGTAGCTGTAAAGCAGGCTCATGCCGATGATCATCAGCAGCATCCCGCTTTCGCCCAACGTGCCCATGAAGATCGGCTGGAGGTCGCGCAGCCGGAACGCGCCGTAGATGAGGGCGATCAGCAGCAGCGCCAGCACCGCGCCCAGCCCTGCCGTCTCGCTCGGCGTGGCGATGCCGCCATACAGCGCCACCATGACCCCGGTGAGCAGCACCAGGAACGGCAGCACCCGCGGCAGGGCCGCAAGCCTGTCGCCCCAGGTGTAGGTGTCTTGGCGCAGGATCTCGCTGCGCGCCGCGCCGCCCGCGGCGTCGGCGGTGGCCTGGCCGAACTCCTGCTTCCAGCGCAGCACGGCGTAGCCGGCGAACAGGGCGACCAGCAAGAGGCCGGGGCCGATGCCCGCCAGGAACAGCCGGCCCAACGACTGCTCCGCCGCGACGGCGTAAAGGATCAGCACGATGGACGGCGGCAGCAGGATGCCGAGCGTGCCCCCCGCCGCCACCAGCCCGGCCGCGAAGCCCGGCGAATAGCCGCGGCGGCGCATCTCGGGAATGCCGGAGCTGCCGATGGCGCTGCACGTCGCCGGGCTGCTGCCGGCCATGGCGGCGAACAGGCCGCAGGCCAGCACGACGGCGACGCCGAGGCCGCCGGGCACACGGTGCAGCCAGGTGTGCAGCGCGTCATACAGGTCCTTGCCCGCCCGCGACTTGCCGATGGCGGCGCCCTTCAGGATGAACAGCGGGATGGTCAGCAGGGTGATGCTGGCCAGTTCTTCATACACGTTCTGCGCCACGGTATCGAGCGACGCCGCCGGCATGAAGGCGACCATGAACAGGGTGGCGACCCCGCCCAGCGCAAAGGCGATGGGCATGCCGGAGAACAGGGCGGCGAGGGTCGCGCCGCCATACAGCAGGCCGATCTGCAGGGTCGTCATGCGTTTGGCTCAGGACCGGGGGGCTTAGGACCGGGCGGGCGCGAGGTGCGCGGGCTGGCTGTCGCCATGGCGGCTGCCCAGCACCTGCAGCAGCAGTTGCACCGCCAGCAGCACCATGCCGGCCGCCATGCAGCCGTAGGGTATCCACAGCGGCGGTCCCCAGGCAGACGGCGTGGTCTGCCCGTCCGCCAGCGCCTCAAGCAGCAGCGCCACGCTTTTCCAGGCGAAGAACGCCACGAACAGGAGGCTCAGCAGGTCCGCCAGCACCCGGCGCGCGTGGTCGATGCCGGGCGGCAGGACGTGGGCCAGCGCGTCGATGGCGACGTGGCCGCGCCGGGCCTGTATCCAGGCGGCGGAGGCGAAGGTCGCGCCGATCAGCAGGAAGGTGCTCAGCTCGTCCTGCCAGTCGCTCGGGATGCTGAAGAAGTAGCGGCCCGCGACCTCCCAGGTCAGCACGGCCCCGGCGGCGGCGATGGCCAGCGACGACAGTGCCGCCATGATCCCGTTCACCGCCCCCAGCACGCCCTGCGCCCTGCCCAGCACGCCGAGCCGGGGCACGTCCGCGGCCGGGATCGCGCCCGATGCCGCGTCGATGCCGTGGCTGCTCAAGCGACGGCCTCGGCCAGCTTGAGCAGAGCGGCGCAAGCGGCGCTGCGGGCGGCGAAGTCCTTCCACGCGGTTTCCTGCGCCACCGCGCGCCACTTGCCCAGGGCGTCCGGGTCCATGTCCCGGGCCGTGATGCCCGCCTTGAGATACACGCGCGCCAGGTCCTCGTCGTCCGCCTTCGCCGCCTGCAGGCCGAACGCTTCCAGCTCCGTGCCCACCTGCGTCAACGCGGCCTGGTGCGCCGCCGGCAGGCTGTCGAAGATCTGCTTGGACATCAGCAGGGGCTCGAACATGAACCAGAAGCTGCCGTTGCGCCCGGTGGTCACGGATTTGCTGATCTCCTCCAGGCGGAAGGAGATCAGGCTGGTGGAGGACGTCACCGCCGCATCCAGCGATCCCGTCTGCATCGCGGCGTAGATCTCGTTGCTCGGCACGGAGCTGATGATGCCGCCGGCTGCCTTCAGCATCAGGTCCATTTCCCGCGACCCGCCGCGGACCTTGAGGCCCTTCACGTCGTCCGGCTGCACCACCGGCGCGGCGCGGGACGCCGTGCCGCCCGCCTGCCACAGCCAGGTGACGATCTTGACCCCGCGCTTGTCCAGCACGCGCTCCAGCTCCTGCCCGACCGCCTGGCCCTTCCAGGCGAGGCCCTGCTCGTAGCTCGTCACCAGGCAGGGCATCAGCCCGATGTTGACCTCGGGCACCTCGCCCCCGGCGTAGGCCAGCGGGTAAAGCGTCAGGTCCAACGCGCCGCGGCGCAGCGCGGAGAACTGCGCCACGGTCTTCATCAGCGACGAGCCTGGGTAGATCTCGAACGCCAGCTCGTTGTCGGTGCGCTTCTGCACCTCGGCGGCGAAGCGGCGCGCCAGGCGGTCGCGGAAGTCGCCCTGTTCCGCTGTGCCGCCGGGGAATTGGTGGCTGATCTTCAACGTGCGGGGCGCGGCGTGCGCGCCCGAGGCACGCAGCAGCGCCGGGGCGGCCAGCACGGCGCCGACCGCAGCCCGGCGAGTGATCAACATCGTTTGCTCCGAAATTTCTTATGTGTATGTTTTGAGATGGATACGC
>CALMAB010000457.1 GCA_937858325.1 uncultured Acetobacteraceae bacterium | reverse complement strand
AGCGCCTCCTTGTCCGGGTAGTGCCGGTAGGGGGCCATGGCGGACACGCCGGCACGGCGCGCGACGGCGCGCAGCGACACCGCGTCGGCGCCATCCTCCGCCAGCAGGTCAAGCGCCGCGCCGACCAGCGCCGTCCGCAACTCGCCGTGGTGATAGGTTTTGGCGGCAGATGTTGGCACTGTAAGCAATCTCCTCAAGTATGCAGTGTAAGCATCCGGCCGGCGCTGTCCAACCCGTGCCGGCTGCCCAGGAGAGCGCCATGATCAAGTTCACCATCCTGCTGCGTCGCAAGCCGTCGATGACCCATGACGAGTTCGTCGCCTATCACCGGGAGCGGCACGCGCCGCTGTTCTGCGCTTTGCCTGCCGTGCGGCAGCACGTCCGGCGCTACGTCCAGTGCCACACCGTGGCGGCCTCCATTCCGGGCCTGCCGCCGGAAACGTTCGACGGCATCACCGAGCTTTGGTTTGATGACTTGGCCGGGCTGGAAGCCGTCTTTACCTCGGACAGCTACATGGAGACGATCCGGCCGGACGAGGCACAGTTCCTGGACCTGCACGCCTGCGAGTTCGTGCTGTCCACCGAGACCGTGCTCATCGCCTGACCCTTGCAGCCTTCCAACCGGGATGCACGCCCATGACCTACGAACGCCGATCCGTTGACCTGTCCGGCTACCCCGACCTTGTGGTGGTCTATCTTGGCTACCGCGCCAAGACCCTGAAGGGGGCGCGCAGCCTGCTGCGCATCGGCCGCGGCCTGCGCGCGGTCAAGAAGGATCCGCCCCCTGGGTTGCTGTCGCACGAGGACGTGTGGTTCGGCTTCATGCACCCGGGCTTCCGGCAGTACTGGCGCGACTTCGACAGCCTGGAAGCGTTCACCCGCGCCCCGCAGCACCAGGCGTGGTGGCGCGACTTCGCCCGAGACTCGGGCGGCGGGGGCATCTGGCACGAAACCTACCGGCTGCGCGGCGGCATGGAGGCCATCTACTCCGGCGTGCCCGGGATCGGCTTGGCGAGCTTCGCGCCGGAGCGCATCCCAATGGGACCGTTCATGAGCGCTCGGCAACGCGTCGAGGCCGGCGTTCGCTGAACCCGGTTGGGGCCGGGTGCCCCGGGGTTTAAGCCAGGCCCGGGATCGGCACCCCGAAGGTTTGCAGCAGCAGCAACACGTTGAGCGCGAGCACCAGCGCCGTGGCCGTGACCGCCGCAATGCCCGTGACGCGGCCCGTGCGGTAGATGCTCATCACGTCCGTCCGGCGCACCAGCACCACCAAGGCCACCATGGGCACCGGCAGCACGAGGCTCAGCACGACCTGGCTGGCGATCAGCGCCTGCGTCGCGTTCATCCCCCAGGCCACCACGGCAAAGGACGGCGCCATGGTCACCAGGCGGCGCAGCCACAGCGGGATGCGGAAGCCGACGAAGCCCTGCATGATGACCTGGCCCGCCATCGTGCCCACCGCCGAGCTCGACAAGCCCGAGGCGATCAGCGACACCGTGAACACGCCCGCCGCGGCGCCGCCGAACAAGGGTGCCAGCGTGTGGTAGGCGGTCTCGATCTCCGCCACCTCCTCGTGCCCGCCGTGGAACGCGGCCGCGGCCATCATCACCATCGCCATGTTGACCAGCCCGGCAAGGGCCAGCGCCACGACCACCTCGATGTTCGAGTAGCGCAGCAGCGCCCGGCGCTCCGCCTCGTTGCGGGCCGGCGCCCGGTCCTGGGTCAGGCTGGAGTGCAGAAAGATGGCGTGCGGCATCACCGTCGCGCCCACGATGCCAACGGCAAGCGTCAGCGCGCCGGAGTCGGCAAGCTGCGGCAGCACCAGGCCCAGGCCCGCGGCGTGCCAGTCCGGCGGCGTCATGAACAGCTCGGCCAGGTAGCTCAGCCCGATGGCGCCCACCAGGCCGCCGATGATCAGCTCGACGGGCCGGTAGCCCCGGCTTTGCACCATCAGGATGCCGTAGGTGACGACCGCGGTGACGGCCATGCCCCACAGCAGCGGGATGCCGAACAGCAGCGACAGCCCGATGGCGCCGCCCAGGAACTCGGCCAGGTCCGTCGCCATCGCCGCCACCTCGCTCGCGACCCACATCGCCCACACCAGGGGACGCGGGAAGTGGTAGCGGCACAACTCGGCGAGGTTGCGGTTGGTGACGATCCCCAGCTTGGCCGACAAGCCCTGGAACAGCATCGCCACGATGTTGGCGAGCAGCACGACCCAAAGCAGGCTGTAGTTGTACTTGGCGCCGGCCTGGATGTTGGTCGCGAAGTTGCCGGGGTCCATGTAGGCCACCGAGCAGATGAACGCCGGCCCGGCAAAGGGCAGCACCGCGCGCAGGCCGCGGCGGCGCCCGGCCAAGGTGTCGCGGATCGCAGCCGTGGTCTGGTCGGTCAGGCTGACGTAGCCCCGCACCTTGCTCATCGCATCCCGCTTGCTTGTTGGCTGGGCTGGGATATAGCCTATGCTACACATTCTGCAATATGGCTAGTTTTTATGGTTTGACTGAATCGTTGCGCCGGGGCATGGAGGCCGCACGCGGCGCGGGCCGGGCCGCCGGCCTGAACAGGACATGACGTGATGCCAGAAAAGCAGACGCCGGCCCCGTCGAGCCACGACATGCCGCAGGAACCGGCGCAGGCGGACCGGTTCGGCCGGGCGCGGCAGGCCCGCTCGGCGACCTTGCTGGAGGATTACGCCGAGCTGATCGCCGACCTGCTGGCCACTGGCGGCGAGGCCCGCACCGTGGACGTCGCCCGGCGCATGGGCGTGGCGCATGCCACGGCGGTCAAGACGATTGCCCGGCTCAAGCGCGAGGGGCTGGTGACCGCCCTGCCCTACCGCGGCGTGTTCCTGACCGCGGCAGGCCACGCGCTGGCCGACCGGGTGCGGGCGCGGCACCGCCTGGTGGTGGAGCTGCTCGTGGCTGTCGGCGTGCCGGTGGAAGATGCGGAGGCCGACGCGGAAGGCATCGAGCACCATGTCTCCGACGGCACGCTGGCCGCCTTTGCCAGGTTCCTGCAAGGCCGCAAGTGATGGGGCGATAACCGCGCGCCGGCGGCGTGCAGCTCGCGCCAGACCTCAAAGCCCTGTCCATGGGAGACAGCGTAGCGGATGCAGGCGATGTTGGTGACATGCAGGCAGGCGACACCCCGAGTCCGTCCAAGGACATCGCTTGGCCAGACCGGCAGATTCAACGAAAATACGGCAAGCATGCAGCCGATTTTGGCGTTGTCGGGCCTTACACCCTCCAAACGGCTGAGCAGTTCGAGCAGGCTCTCAAGGATTTCGTGGACCAACCCGATACCCTGAGGATACAGGGAACCTATCGGGGCCAATCCGCGACGCCGTACACTGATCCGAGTTACGGCAAAGTGGTGCTGGTCAGCCCAGGAGGCGAGTTCGTTTCTGGCCGGACACTCAACACGGATCAAAGCAGCAACGTCAAGCAGCGCCATTCGCTTTGACAGGGTAGGAAATGGATCAGGCAAAGCAGCTTCTAGAGGACTTCGCCGCCGGCCGCCTCGACGCCGTGACGTTTCAGGCGCGCTACCTTGTGCTCTGGCGGGGCATGCGAGACAGGGGCGAACCATGGGTTGGCGAGGTTGGCCAGGTCCTGGCGGCGATCTTCGACCCCGCTGAGTGTTTTGATCCGGATCTAGCGCCTGGCGAGCCAACCGACGCCTTCACGCTTAATGAAGGGCAGTTCCGCGCCGAAGTTCTGGAGCTTCATAGGAAGCTGCGTAACCTGCAGCAGGCCGCGTAGCAGAAGCGTTACCGAACCAGCCAACAGCGATGCCGGGCGGTTGATCCTGGCCGAGCCATCCCGCACGAACGGGACCATGGCGCATGGCCGCATCCTGGTGATCAAGCACGGCGCGCTCGGCGACCTGATCCAGGCTTTGGACGCCTTCCACGCGCTGCGCCGGCACCACGCGGCGGCCGAGCTGGTGCTGATGACCACCCCGCCCTACGCCTCGTTCGCGCAAGCGATCCCGTGGTTTGACCGGGTTTGGCTCGACCGGCGGCCTCCGGCCTACGACCTCCCGGCCTGGTGGGCGATTCGCCGCGGCTTCCTCCAAACGGGGTTCGACCGGGTTTATGACCTGCAATGCTCGTCCCGCACGGCGCGGTATTTCCGGATGCTGCCGCGCCGGCGGCCGGAATGGGTGGGCGCGGCGCCCGGCTGCTCGCATCCCAACCCGGATTTCTCGGACAGTCCCTCCAACCGGCAGAAGATGGCGGCGCAGCTCCGGGTCGCCGGCGTTCCGATGCCCGGGCCGGCGGACCTGTCCTGGCTCCAGGCACCCATCGATCACTTAGGACTGCCCGAGCGTTTCGCATTGCTGATCCCTGGCTGCTCGCCGCATCTGCCGCACAAGCGTTGGCCGGCGGACCGCTACGGCCTCCTGGCGCGGCACCTGGCCGGGCGTGGCCTCGCTGCGGTCGCGGTCGGCACGGGCGTGGACCGGGACGCCATCGACGGGG
>CALMAB010000456.1 GCA_937858325.1 uncultured Acetobacteraceae bacterium | reverse complement strand
CATGCACAGCAGGCGCACCAACACGCGCGCCGCGCACGCCCACAGTAGGCAACGCGCCGTGCCCTTTGTCACCCGATCAAGCTGCCTGCTGCCGGCTCGCTGTTGCGAAGCAAAGCGCCTCGAAGCGCCGCGTCACCCGGCTCCAAGCAAAACGTTCGACGACCAAGGCACGCGCGGCCGAGGCCAGCGCCTGCCGCCGCGACGCTTGGTCCAGCAAAGTCAGCACCGCAGCTGAAAACGCCGGCGCCGTATCAGCCGCAAGGTGATCGACGCCATCTCTCACGGCCAGCCCTTCGACGCCCAGTGATGTCGAGACGATGGGGCAGCCCATCGCCATTGCCTCGAACACCTTGATACGGGTGCCGCTGCCGACACGGAGCGGGATGGCATAAACGTGCGCGCGGGCGACATAGGGGCGCACGTCCTCGACGAACCCGGTGAACTCCCACGCAAGGCCGCGCGCCCGCGCTTCCGCAACCAGGGCGTCCGGCGGGTTCCGGCCGACGATGACGGCACGGGCCTGCGGGCGGGCCTGCAGCACCAGCGGCCAAACCTCCCGCATGAGAAACCCGACGCCCTCGACGTTCGACCGCGAATCCATCGAGCCGGTGAACACCACCGTACCCTCGGCTGGCCCGAAGGCGGGCGCGTCGCCGGGTGCATGGAACGCGTAGTAGTCAACGTCCACCCCGGTCTCCACCGGCTCGACGCGCCGCAAGGCGTAGGCTTCGCGCAACGCATCCGCATCGCGGATGGACACCGCGATCACGGTGTTGAAGCGGCGCAGCATTTGGCCCTCGAACCGGCGCATCTTGCGGGCTTGATCCCGCCATACCCAGCGCATGGGGCCGTGCACGACCTCCGCATGGCGTGAGAAGATCTCCGCCTCAACGTTGTGTGTGAACATCAGCGACGGCACCGAAAGCGTGTCCGGCAGCAGCACCGCGGCATGAGGGAAGTCCACCAGCACGACATCCGGCTGCTTCGCCAACTCGTCCGCGACCAGTTGCTGGCCGGCAGCTGACGCGTCCGTCGCGACCGCGACCGGCAGCTTGCCGGCCAGCGCCAAAGCCCGGCGCAGGCGGGACATCGGCGTCTCCGGCCACGAAACGAAACGGTCGCACAACGCCGCTGTCTGCTCCGCGAAGCGTTCGGCCCCCCGCGGGACCGGAGACATCAGCGTGATGTCGAATGCGCCGCCCTTCATGTGTCGCAGCGTGTTCGCGGTGCGGATGCGCCCGCCCTGGTCCAGGGGAAACAGGAACCGGGGCGAGACGAACAGCAGCCGCGGCTTCACCAGCAAAGCCCTTGGTAGCGGATTCCCGGATGGTCCCGCACCTCGGCGATCCCGGCCAGGTCGAGCACCGCGTGCCCGTCCAGCGCTTGGAGCAGCGCCGGGCGGTCAGCGGGGCCGACATGTCCCAGGATCACCAGCCCGGCGCCTTCCAGGGCTGCCGCCGGCTCCGGACAGAGCAGCCGCTCCAAGTGCGGGATTTCGCGCTCGATGTAGGCGCGGTTGCTGCCGGTAAGCCGCGCGACCTCCACCGAGCGGTCAAAGATGCGCAAGTCGTAGCCGCGGCCCAGCAGGCGCTCGGCCAGGATCACGAACGGGCTTTCGCGCAGGTCGTCCGTGCCCGGCTTGAAGGCCAGCCCGAACAGCGCGACGGTTTGCCGGCCGCGCGCCGCGACCGCCTCAAAGGTCCGCTCGATGATGGCGTGGTTGCTGGGCAGCACCTGGCCCAGGAACGGTGCCGCGACGTTCGCCCGGTCGGCCAGCGCCAGCAGGCTGCGGATGTCCTTGGGCAGGCAGGAGCCGCCGAACGCGAAGCCGGGCGTCAGGTAGGCGGGCGACACGTTCAGCACCCGGTCCTCGCAGAACAGGCGGAAGGCCGCCCGGGCATCCACCCCGAGCGACGCCAGGATCGCCCCGCCTTCGTTGGCAAAGGCCAGCTTGACCGCATGGTAGGCGTTGGCGAGGTACTTGACCGCCTCCGCCACGCGATACGGCGCGACGTGAACCGCGCCCCCGACGCCCGCGTAGATCTCGCGCAGCACCGCCCCGTCATCGCCCGGCGCCGCGCCGATCAGCGTGTAGGGCGGCGCGTGGAAGTCGCGGACCGACGAGCCTTCCCGCAGGAACTCGGGGTTGGACAGGTAGCGGAAGCCTTCGCCATGCCGCTTGCCGCTGAACTGTTCGAGCATCGGGATCACCCGGCCTTCCGCCGTGCCGGGCGGCACCGTGGAGCGCATCACCACGGTGTGCGCGCCGGGCTTGCCGCGCAGTTCCCGGCCAATCGAGGCCGCCACCTCGTCCACCGCCCGCAGGCTGACGCTGCCGTCGGGTCCGCTGGGCGTGCCGACCGAGATGAACGACACCTCCGTGTTCGCCACGGCGTCGGCGATGCTGGTGGTGGCGCGCAACCGTCCGCTGCCGACGCCGTCCGCGATCAGGCGGTCGATCTCGTCTTCCACGATGGGCGACCGCCCGCGCGCCAGCATCGCGACCTTCTCGGGCGCGATATCGACGCCCACGATCTCATGGCCGGACGCGGCAAGGCAGCCACAGGAAACCGCGCCGACGTAGCCGATACCCAGAACCGAAATCCTCATGGCACCGAAACAAACAATATTTCGGCATCGAAAACAAGGAAAGGATGGTCAGGACGCGGGCGTCAGCGTCCAGGGGGTGCCAGGCTCGCAGAAGAACGGCACGGAATTGGGCGTGCGGACGTTGGGGGTGAGGCCCATCTCGGCCCGCAGCGCGCGGAACAGCGCGCCGTGCGCCACCACCAGCACGGGCGCCGGCCGGGTCAGCGCCCCGTTGATCGCCGCCACCGCGCGGGCGCGCAGCACGTTGAACGGCTCGGCGCCCTCCGGCGTGAACGCGCCGGCAACCCAGTCGTCGAACCAATCGGCCATCGGCTGGCCTTCCTGCACGCCGAAGGCCACCTCCCGAAGCTCGTCCTCCACCTCCAACGGCACGCCGATCTGCTCGCCGACGATGGTGGCGGTGTCATAAGCGCGGGACAACGGGCTGGTCACGATCGAGCGGATGCCGCGGCTCCGCAGCGCCGCCGCGGCGGTGCGGGCCTGGGCAAGGCCGACCTCGTTCAGCGGAATGTCCACGTTGCCCTGGGACAGGTTGCGCGCGTTCCAGTCGGTTTCGCCATGGCGCAGGAACCAGAACGCGCGCTGGGTCAGCATCAGGCTTTGAGACCTTCCTGCTGCATCATACGCTGCACGGCCGGACGGGCCATCATGCGGCCCAGGTGCCCGGCGACGTTCGGCGGCAGGTCCATGCCCACGCGCTTGCCCCAGAACGCGACGTAGAACATCGCGCTGTCGGCGATGCTGTACTCGCCGGCGACCCAATCCTTGCCGGCCAGCACCTTGTCCATGATTCCGAAACCCTTGGCGGCCATCTCCCGGCCTTGCGCCTTCACCTTGTCATGCGTGGCCTCGTCCGGGCTGTAGTTGCTGGGACGGAACTGCCGGGCGAAACCCTGCATGTGGATGGTCGCGACGCAGTAGTCCATCGCCTCCGCCCCGCGCAGCTCGGCTTCCTCCGATTTCGGAAGCAGCCCGGCGTCCGGGTTGGTCTTGGCCAGGTAATAGGCGATCACCGGGAACTCGGTCACAATCGACCCGTCGTCGCGCTGCAGGGTGGGTACCTTGCTCTTGGGGTTCAGCTCGCTGAACGGCGGGCGGTAGTTCTCGCCGCCGTGGATGTCGATCTTGCCCAGCTCATACGGCTTGCCGATCTCCTCCAGCACGATGTGGATGCCCATGGAACAGGCGCCGGGCGCGTAGAACAGCTTCATGGCTTTCCTCCTCAGTCGAACAGCGAGCTGACGGAACTCTCGTCCGAGATTCGCTGCATGGCCTCGGCGAGAACGGGAGCGATGGAGAACACCCGGAGGTTGCGGCTTTGCAGCACCGCCTCGGTCGGCAGGATGCTGTCGGTGATGGTCATGCACTCGATGGGGGAGGCCGCGATACGCTCCGCCGCGTTGCCGGACAGCACGCCATGGGTGATGTAGGCGCTCGCGGACTTGGCGCCGTTCCCCATCAAGGCCACGGCCGCGTTGCACAGCGTGCCGCCGCTGTCCACGATGTCGTCCACCAGGATGCAGTCCTTGCCGCGCACGTCGCCGATGACGTTCATCACCTCCGACACGCCCGCGCGCTCCCGGCGCTTGTCGATGATCGCCAGGTCGCAGTTGAGCCGGGTGGCGATGGCGCGCGCGCGCACCACGCCGCCCACGTCCGGCGACACGATCATGATGTCGCGTCCGTTGAAGTGGCTGCGGATGTCGCGGGCGAACATCGGCTCGGCGGCAAGGTTGTCGACCGGGATGTCGAAGAACCCTTGGATCTGCCCGGCGTGCAGGTCCAGCGTCAACACCCGGTTGGCGCCGGCCTGCGTGATGAGATTGGCCACCAGCTTGGCGCTGATCGGCGTGCGCGGCCCGGCCTTGCGGTCCTGCCGGGCATAGCCGAAATACGGGATCACCGCGGTGATGCGCCGGGCGGAAGCCCGCCGCAGCGCGTCGCAGGTGATCAGCAACTCCATCATGTGGTCATTGGCCGGGTAGGACGTGCTCTGGATCACGAACACGTCTTCGCCGCGCACGTTCTCGTGGACCTCGACGAAGATCTCCAGATCGGCAAACCGGCGCACCGATGCGGTTGCCAGCTTCAGGTGCAACGCGGCGGCCACGGCCTCAGCCAGCGGCCGGTTGCTGTTGCAGGCGAGGATCTTCATGGGGCGCATGTCCCGGAAATGGGGCAGATTGAAAGCCACATGGGTTTAGCAACCTCCGTGCGCGCTGTCACGACGGAGGCGTAGTCGGCTGGGCCGCACGCGCTCCGCTGGCGTTCAGCACGACATCGCGCACGCCGCCTGCGGCCTCGTTCGCCACCACGACGGCCACATCGCCCCAATAATGGTCCAGCGTGCCCGGCGGCACCTCGTTGAGCTGCACGATCCGGCCGCGCTCCTCGCCCCGGCTGTCCGACACGATCCATTGCAGCTCGATCCGCATCGTGCCTTTGGCACCGGGCGCGGTCTGCACCTGGCCGGACAGGCTGAAGTCGGCGCCGCCCGCCGCGTCCTGGATCACCAGGCCCATGGCGCCGAGCTTGGCGCGTATCTGCGCCGGCAGGCTGCTGTTGCCGTCGCCGGGCGCGCCGGTCACGCCGGACAGGTAGATGCGGGCCGGGCGGTTCAGAAGGCTGTTCGGGTCGCTTTGCCGGCGCGCGGCCTCGATGCGGCCGAGCAGGGAGGCGATGCCGGGCGCCGCCTGCACCGCCGCCGCCTTGAGCACCGCCGGGTCGCCGCCGGCCCAGGCGGCCGTCGCGACCGGCGCACCCTCGGATACGCCCTGTGGCTCGCCGGAAGGGTTTTGCACGGCATAGCTC
>CALMAB010000455.1:4964-6966 GCA_937858325.1 uncultured Acetobacteraceae bacterium | reverse complement strand
ATCCCAGGCGCCGCGACCACGGCCGCCTGGGATTGCTGGATCAGCGCCGCCAGGTCGACATCGCCAATCCCGCCCGTGTCACCCGGCGGCTGCGCTGTGGCGGGCGCGATGTCGAGTTCGCAGTCCCCTTCGACGAACTCGAACACCTCGCGGATCGCGCTTTCGGGCTGCGCGGTGGCAAGGTCGACTGTCCAGGACAGGTAAGCGCCCTCTGGATCGAGGTCGGGGAAGGCCGGCAGCGCGCTCGGGTCCAGCGTGACGGTGGCTGAACCCAGGCGGCCCAGCTCGCGCAGCAGGACCGCGGCCTCGTTCGCCTTGGCGTAAAGCCCGGCCGCGGGGCGGAACCGCACGGTCCAGCCTTGCTCGGCCGGGGCCGGCGGCGCGTCGGGCTCGAACTGCAGCGGCTGGAACGCGAAGCCGTCCATGTCGCCCTCGGCTGCACCGGGCTGCGGGGCCTGCGGTTGGGGGCTGCCGCCCAAGGCCTTGAGGTCCTCGACGAGCAGGCGGTCGCGCTCGGCATCCGGGGCGCCGCCGTCGCGGGACACGCGGACCAGGTCGGCCAGGGCGTCGGCCGCGCGCAGCATCACGCCCAGCACGCGCCCGTCCGGCGCCAGGCGCCCGGCACGCACGTCGTCCAGCGCGGTCTCGAACACGTGGGCGAACCGCACCAGGGCATCAAGCCCGAACGCGCCCGCGCCGCCCTTCACGGAGTGCACGGCCCGGAACACGGCGTTCACCGTTTCCGAATCGCAGTCGCCGCCCTCCATCATCAGCAAGCCGGTCTCAAGGGCGCCGAGCTGTTCCTCGCATTCCTGGAAAAAGGTGTCGCGGATGGCGGCCATGGGGTCCATGAGGTGACTCCTCGACGGAAGCGGCGGTCAGGCCGCGACGCGGCGGAGGGCGTCCACCAGCTTGGCGGCGTTGAACGGCTTGACGATCCAGCCGGTCGCGCCGGCCTGCCGGGCGCGGCTTTTCTTCTCGGCGTCGCTTTCGGTGGTCAGCACCAGGATCGGCGTCGCCCGGTGCGGCCCGCTCCGGCGCACGCCCTCGATGAAGCCGAACCCGTCCATGCGGGGCATGTTGATGTCGGTCACGATGATGTCGGGCGCCTCGCCTTGCAGCACCTCAAGGCCGTGCACGCCATCCACTGCCTGCACGACGCGGTATCCCGCTTCCGACAGGGCGAGCCGAAGCATGTCCCGCATGGTGCGGCTGTCGTCCACGGTCAGCACGGTCTTGGCTACGGTCATGGTCTAGGCTCCAAAGGTCGGGAGAAGGGACGAGGCGCCGAGCAGGGCCAAGCCGTCGATGAAGTCGCTTGACGGAGCGACCACCCGGAGGCGGCCCCCCTCGGCTTGCCAGCTGGCGTGCGCCGAAAGGAGCACCTGCAGGCACTGCCCTCCGAGCTTGCGGACGCGGGAAGCGTCCAGCTCCGTGTCCAGCCCGCGGCGCGCCATCAACTCGGCGGCGAGCGGGGCGGCGGCCCGGAGGTCCAGCACCTCCGGCAGCACCAGCGCCGGGCCAGGCTGCGCTTGGGCGCCCAGGTTGGGGGCCGCGTCCATGGCTCAGAACTCCTCCCACCCTTGCTCGTCGGCGTGGGCGGCGATGGCCGGCGCGGGCTTGCGCAGGGCGGCGCCGTCGCGGCCCCGGCTGCTTTGGGCGACGACCTTGAGAGGGGTGGCTGCCCTGGGCTGCGGCGCGGGCTTGCCGGCTGCCGTACGGCGCAGCGGCTCGACGTTCGCGGCCGGGGCGCCCTCGCCTTGGCCGAGCTGGAAGCGGCCGGTGAGTTGGGCCAGTTCCTCGGTTTCCCGGGCAAGCGCGTGGGAGGCGGCGGTGCTCTGCTCGACCATGGCCGCGTTCTGCTGCGTCACCTGGTCCATCTGGTTCACCGCCGTGTTGACCTCGGCCAGGCCCGTCGCCTGCTCCTGGGCCGAGCTGGCGATCTCGCCCACCACCCCGCTGACCTCGGCGACTTGCGCCACGATGCGCGAAAGCGCCTCGC
>CALMAB010000455.1:0-4954 GCA_937858325.1 uncultured Acetobacteraceae bacterium | reverse complement strand
TGATCTCGCGGGCCGCTTCGGCCGAACGCTGGGCCAGCGCCCGAACCTCGCTGGCCACCACCGCGAAGCCGCGGCCCGCATCCCCGGCGCGCGCCGCTTCCACGCCCGCGTTCAGCGCCAGCAGGTTGGTTTGGAACGCGATCTCATCGATCACGCCGATGATCTGTCCGACCTGGCGCGACGACGCCTCGATCTCGCCCATGGCCGCCACCGCTTGGCGCACCACCGCCCCCGACTGCTCCGCATCCGCGCGCGTCCGTGCCGCAGCCTCGCGCGCCTGCTGCGCCCCTTCGGCCGTCTTGCGCACGGTAGCCGTGATCTCGTCCAACGCCGCCGCCGTCTCCTCCAGTGACGCCGCCTGCTGCTCCGTGCGCCGCGACAGGTCGTCGGCCGCTTGGGCGATCTCCTCCGTGCCCAAGCGCAGCGCCCCCGTGTTGGCCGCAATGCCCCGCACCAACTCCTGAAGCCGCATCAAGGCCGTGTTGTAGTCGGCGCGAAGCCCCTCGTAGGACGCCGGCAGCGCGGCCACAAGGCGATAGGTGAGGTCGCCAGCCGCCAGCCGCGCCAGCCCCGCGCCGATCGATCCCACAACCAGCGCCGACGCCGCTTCCGCCGCCTCTTGCCGCACCCGCTCGTCCTCCGTCGCCCGCCGCGTCCGCGCTTCAGCCTGCTCGCGCTCCAGCGCCTTCGTGCGCAGCGCCGCGTCCTTGAACACCTGCACCGCCCCGGCCATCGCCCCGATCTCGTCGGCCCGGCGCATCCCCGGCACCTCGGCCTTCAGGTCCCCTTCCGCCAGCCGGCGCATCGCCGCCGTCATCGCCGTGATCGGCCCCGAAATGCCGCGGATCAGCGACCAGCCAACGGCCGCGCAAACCAAGACCATCATCCCGAGCACAGCCAGCACCCAGGCGCGCGCCGACGCGCCAAGCGCCTGCCCCTGGTCGGCGGCGGCTTGGCCCCCACGCAGGTTGGATGCGGCCGCGGCCTCCAGCGCGGCGCGGAGGGCGTCCATGGCGGCCAGCATGGGCTGCTTGAACAAGGTCAGGGCACGCTCGCGGGCATCATCCCTGGTCGTAAGTTCGGCAAGCTGCGCCGAAAGCGCGCTGTAGGCCGACCACGTGTGCACGAGCGTCTCGGCGAGGCGCTGCTCCTCGCCAGGAGTGATGAGCGGCTCGTATTCCCGTAAGGCGGCGTGCAGGTCCGCAACGGCCTTGGCCGTTTTCACGTTTCGCGCCTGGCGCTCCTCGTTGTTTTCGGCAAGAAAGAAAAGGCCCTGGTAGGACCGGACGCGCTCGGTCAGTTGCGCCACTCGGCCGAGCGCACGGGCAGACGGCAGCCAGTTCTCCCGCATGTCGGCGGCGGACGCATTGACCGCGGCGAGGCGATGGACGGCAAACGCCCCCAGCCCGGCCGTGCAGCAAAGCACGAGCGCAAAGGCCGCGATGACCCTGCCGCGGATGCTGGCGCGGTGAAGCAGGTGGCCCATGGCGTTCCCTGTGCCCAAACGGATAGAGCGCCATTTTCACCTGGAAGCATGAAGAAACCCTTAAGGCTGCGGCGGCCTCGGCACGGTCGGGTGAACCGCGGCTTGGTATCGTCCTTCACCCAGGGCCGCAGCCACGCCCCCGAGCGCAACCCCCTAACGAAACGGCCCGTTCAGCCGGACAATCGCGAGGTTGAGCCAGGACGCGAAGCTGACCCAAAGCAGGTAGGGCACGATCAGCAGGCTCGCCCAGGTGGAGAAGCCGGCCAGCCCGACGATGAGCGCCACGCAGGACAGCCAAAGAAACACCACCTCGAACAGCGCCCAATCCGGACGCTTGAAGCGGAAGAACAACGGACTCCAAAGGAAATGGAACAAGCCGTTCGCCGCAAACAGCAGCACGACCTGCAAGCGCCCGGCAGCGTCCGGCGCGGCCTCCCAGGCGAGCGCGCCGGACAAGGCGGCCATGCCGAGGATCAGCGTCCAGGCCGGGCCGAACGCCCAATCCGGCGGCTGCCACGTCGGCTTGCGGAGCGCCCGGTACCATGGCCCGATCTCGGTCGCCAGGCCGCCGGCCCCGGCCAGCAACAGCGCCGCCAGCGCCGCGACGGCAATCGTCCAGGTCATGGCCGTCCCACCTGGGCCACCGACACAGGCACGCTTTCAAGCTCCGGCATCCACGCCGTCTCCCACCATCTGTGATGTCCAGCGCCGCAAGCCGGGCGCTTTTGTTCACATGGGAAGCAGCGCCTGCAACAACAGGTCGCTCAGGTCAGGCGAACACATCCCGCGGGCTGTCGGCGCGCAAGCTGTCCCCGAGGTCCAGCGCGGCCCGGCGCACGTCCGCCCGCAGGCATTCCAGGCCGCGCTTCAGCAGGAAGCCGCCGTCGGCGCGCGCCACCAGGCCCGTCAGCCTGACCCGCCCCTCCGGCAACAGTCGCGCGTGGCCGCCGATTGGCGTGCGGCACGACCCGTCAAGCGAGGCCAGCAACGCCCGCTCGCCCGTCGCCATGCAGCGCGCGTCCTTGTCCTCGATGGCGCCCAGCAAGTGCTGCAGCTCGGTGTCGCCGGCGCGGACGGTGATGCCGACGATGCCCTGGCAGGCGGACGGCACCATCACCGCCGGGTCGATCACGACGGACGCCTCGTCTTCCAACCCCAGCCGCTTCATGCCGGCCAGCGCCAGGAAGGACGCGGCGAAATCGCCGCGCCGCACCTTGTCGAGCCGACCGTGGACGTTGCCGCGGATGTTCTGGATCACCAGGTCCGGCCGGGCATACAGCAACTGCGCGGCCCGGCGCACGCTGCTCGATCCCACGGTGGCGCCGTGCGGCAACGCGGCGTAGGGGTCGTCACCGGACACCGCACCATCCGACGCCTCGCAATCGGGACCTAGGATCAGCGCGTCGCGCGGGTCCTCGCGCTTGAGCACGCAGGCCAGCACGATGCCGGGCGGCAGCTCGGTTTCCAGGTCCTTCAGGCTGTGCACGGCGAAGTCGATGCGGCGGTCCAGCAAGGCTTCGTGGATTTCCTTGGCGAACAGGCCCTTGCCGCCGATGTCGGCCAGGCGCTCACCCGTGCTCTGCGTCGCGTCCCCCGTGGTGCGGATCGCGTGCTCCTGGAACACGTCCATGCCGCGCAGCACCGGGCAGAACTGGCTGAGCAGCGCCAGGAACGCCCGGGTCTGCACCAGCGCCAAGGGCGACGCACGGGTGCCGACGCGCAACGGCAGGCCGGGGTGGTGCGGTCGAACGGAGGGTACTGCCCGCGCACGCCGGGTCGTCGCTGCCTCGGCCGCCGCTTGGGCGCGCAGACAAGCCTCCGGCCGCTCGGCCAGGGAAGCGGCGTGCCCGTCGTCGAGTTGGTCCACCGAGAACTCCATCCTCACTCCCCTACGCGCGTCTTATGGTTGAACCGGGCGTTTCCGCACCGGCGTTGGTCAAGCGGGCGCATTGAGGCGCACCACCGCGAGGTTCAGCACGCCCGCAAACGTCACCCAGGCCAGGTACGGCACCAGCAGCCATCCTGCCGTGTGCGAAACCGAGGCAGCTGTGACAATCAGCACAACAATGGACAGCCAGAACGCCACGACCTCGATCAGCGCCCAGTCGGGACGCTGGAAGTGGAAGAACAGCTCGCTCCACAGGACGTTCAGCAACGCGTTCAGCGCGAACACGCCGACGATGCGCAGCCCCTGCCGGCGGTCCCGCGCGGCGTTCCACGCCTTCACGCCCGCCAGCGCGATCAGGCCGTAGATCAGCGTCCACGCCGGGCCGAACAGCCAATCCGGCGGCTGCCACGACGGCTTGCGCAACGAGTAGTACCACGGCCCGATGTCCGTCGCCGACGCGCCCAGCCCGGCGACCACGACCGCCGCCAGCGCCGCCACGGCGACCGGCTGCCACCGCCGGCCTGAGAGGACCCGAGTCGTCACGCGCGCGCGATCCCGAGCAGCTGCGCCGTGTCCTTCAGGAAAATCCGCAGGTGCGCCATCGGGTCGCGCCGCACCAGCTTCTTGTTCATGTAGGATTCCCAGGTCAGGCGCTGCACGTCCGGGTCCCGGCACATCTTCACGAACTTCTCCCGCCGGCTGTCGCTCGAGTACCAAAACCACTGCATGATCCCAAGGATCCAGAACACCCGGCCATGCGCCGCCATGAACCGCTTGCGCGCCAGCCGCAGCGAGCGCACGTCCCCGGTCGCACACAGCGCCTCCACCGCCTCCGCCGCGAGCCGCCCGCCGAGCATTGCGTAGTAGATGCCCTCCCCCGACGCCGGCGCGACCACGCCCGCCGCGTCCCCGGCCAGCACCACGTCGCGCCCGTTGTCCCAGCGCCGCATCGGCCGCAACGGGATCGGTGCGCCTTCCCGCCGGATCGTCTCCAACGCATCGAGACCCACCGCCTTGCGCAGCGCACCGATGGCCGGGCGCAAACCGAACCCCTTGCGGGCGGACCCGGTGCCGACGCTCATCGTGTCGCCGTGCGGGAAGATCCACGCGTAGAAGTCCGGCGACAGCGCGCCCTGGTAGAACACGTCGCAGCGGGCGCGGTCGAACTTGGCCGGGTCGGGCGAGCGGATGATCTCGTGGTAGGCGAACACGTATTTCACGCGCTCCCAGCCCTTCACGCACTGCTTGGCGACATTGGACCGCGCGCCGTCCGCGCCGATCACCGCCCGCGCCCGGACTTGCCCGGCGCCGTCCGGCCCGGTGAAATGCACCACCGCGACGCCATCCGCGTCATGGCTGATCCGATCGAACGTTCCGGTGCGGCGCACCGCGCCAACGGAGGCTGCGCGCTCCCGCAGCCATTCGTCGAACACCTCACGGTCCACCATGCCGACGTAGCCATCGCCGTCGATGGGCATGTCGGCCTCCTTGGCCGAGGGCGCCACGATCCGGGCGCCGGTGGCGCGCGCCACGATCAGGCTGTCGGGAATGCCGAACTCCCGCACGCAGATCGGCGGGAG
>CALMAB010000454.1 GCA_937858325.1 uncultured Acetobacteraceae bacterium | reverse complement strand
CCGAGCGTCGCGGCCGGCGGCACGGTCGCCATCGGCAGCGCCGCCGCCGGGCTGCCAGGCGACCCCTTGACGGTCGCGCTGCTCGGCGACCCGGCGTTTCCCAGCGGGGGAAGCTCGCTGCGGATCGACGCCGGGGGCACCATCCTCTACCAGCCCGGCGCGGTCGGCGGCGCCCAGGCCGGGGCCGACCTCCTGCGCTTCAGCGTGACCGATGCCGTCACGCACGAAACGGTGGCGGCCACGCAGTCCGTGGTGCTCAAGGGCAGCGACCCGCTGTTCGACGCGGCGTACTACCTGGCGCACAACCCGGACGTGGCCGCGGCGGGCGTGGATCCGCTGCTGCACTACCTCGTTTCCGGCTGGAAGGAGGGCCGCGACCCCAGCGCCTTCTTCGACACCAATTACTACCTGAAGCAGAACCCTGACGTGGCCGCGGCCGGCGTCAACCCGCTGCTGCACTTCGAGGCGCAGGGCTGGAAGGAAGGGCGCCAGCCCAGCCTGGTGTTCGACGACGCCAAGTACCTGGCCGCCAACCCCGACGTGGCCCGGGCGGGCGTGGGTCCGCTGCAGCACTTCATGGCCTATGGCCGGGGCGAAGGGCGGCCCAGCTTCCTCCTGGGCGGCGTCGCGGCGGCGGACCCGCTGGTGGACACCGCCTTCTACGACCGGCAGCTCGGGGCGACGCTGGTCCCGGGCGGTTCGGCGGGGGCGCAGCAGGCGGCATACAGCTACGACGCCACCGGCTGGCGCCGGGGGCTGAACCCCGATGCGCTGTTCGACACCAAGTATTACCTGCAGCACAACCCGGACGTGGCCGCGGCCGGCGCGAACCCGTTGCTGCACTACGAGACGTATGGCTGGAAGGAAGGGCGCGACCCCTCGGCCGCCTTCAGCACGGGCAAGTACCTGGCCGCCTACCCCGACGTGAGGGCCGCGGGCGTCGATCCGCTGCTGCACTACGTCGTGAACGGGCAGGCCGAGGGGCGGTCCCCGGTGGGGTGAGCCTGCCGGTGCGGGGCACGTTATTCAACTTATGGTTGAGAAGTATGGCCGTTCCCGTGTATCATCCGTCAGCAAACCGTCGGTCCGCCTGTCCGGCTGGCGACGCAGCAAGCGGGGGCACCATGCGGATCAAGAGCGACCCACAGCTCATCCTGGGCACCGACCAGGCAGACAACCTCCGGAGCGGCCAGGGCGACGCGGTGATCCTGGCCGGGGCGGGCAACGACGACATCCGGACCGGAAACGGCGCGCAGTATGTCGATGCCGGCGACGGCGACGACGCGATCTGGGTCGGCAACGACGACGTGGCGACCCCGGGCGGCACGGGCGACCAGACGGTGCTCGGCGGCATGGGCGACGACGCGATCTGGGGCAACACCGGCGCGCAGGTGCTGGACGGCGGCGGCGGGGACGACGCGATCTGGGCAGGCCGCGGCCCGCAGCTCCTGATGGGCGGCGACGGCGACGACACGATCTGGTGCGGGCCGGGCCGGCAGACGGTGTTCGGCGGCGCGGGCATCGACGTCATCTTCACCGACAGCAGCTGGCCGCCGAGCGACGGCACGGGACCTGTGCTGGCCGTCGGCGGGGACGGGAACGACATAATCTCTGCCGGGCGCGCGGGCGACACCGTGCTCGGCGGCGCGGGGAACGACATCATCGGGAGCGGCGAAACCTCCGCGGGCGCCGCGCCCCAGTTCCTGGACGGCGGCGCCGGCGACGACGACTTTCGTGCGGGGTTCGCCAACGCGACGCTGACCGGCGGCGCCGGCCGGGACCTCTTTCGGTTCGATGCCGACGCAGACCGGCCGGTCACCATCACCGACTTCCGCGCCGGGCAGGAGATCGTTGAGGTCCATTCCGCCGTCGTCGTCTGGCCGCCCGCCCCAAAGCCGCCGCTCGTCATCACCGTTTCCACGGCGCCTGGGCCGGGCGGCGATGCCGTGCTGCACCTGCCCCACGGCGCGACGGTGACGCTGCTCGGGGTGCCGGCAGAGCGCGTCGCGGCGCACCTCGCGGACTTTGTGAAGCTCACCTGACGCCCGCTTCGGCGTCACCTTCCAACACCGCCCCGACGTGCGCCCCCGATCCAGCCGTTGCCGTCCCAAGCCGCCGGACACCCGGCCTCGGCTCGAGGAGGTCGTTTTAATATCGCATCGTAAGGACATGGCCCGATGGTGTCGGCGGAGCGTCCTCTCATGGCGTCCCGCGCCAACGGCCGCAACGGCACAGCGGAGGGCGGCGGCATGGCGCGAAGCGCGGGCAACCCGGCGGCCGTCCTGGGCACTGACCAGGCAGACAACATCAGCGGCGGCCGGGGCGATGCGGTGATCCTCGCCGGGTCCGGAGACGACGCCATCCGGGTCGGGGGCGCGCAGTTCACCGACGCCGGCGACGGCAACGATGCCATCTGGGCCGGTTCCGGCGACAAGACGGTGCTCGGCGGCGCAGGGCGTGACGCGATCTGGGGCGATTGCGGCGCGCAGGTGCTGATCGGCGGCGACGACAATGACACGATCTGGGCTGGATGCGGCGCGCAAACCGTGCTGGGCGGCGCCGGGCCGGACGTGGTCTATGGCAACACCGGCCCGCAGTTTTTGGCAGGCGGCGACGGAAGTGACGCCATATCCTGCGGCGCGGGCAGCCAGACGGTGCTGGGCGGCGCGGGCGACGACTTCATCTTCACCCACGGCGGCTCGCTCGCCTTCGGAGAGGAGGGGAATGACACCATCCTCGCCTTTTACGGCGCCGACACCGCGTTCGGCGGCGCCGGGAACGACACGTTCGCATCCTACGCGAGGCGGTCCGACACGGCACCCCAGGTCCTGGACGGCGGCGCCGGCGACGACCTGTTCTACGCGGGTCACGCGAACGCGACGCTCACCGGCGGCGCCGGGCGGGACACGTTTGCGCGCTACGTCGATGCGTGTCGCCACGTCGTCATTGCCGATTTCCGGGCCGTGCAGGACCCCAGGAACTACGTGCGGATCGACTCCTGACGGTTTCTGCGCCCGCAGCATACCAAGACGCCTACTCACAAAGGTCCTGGAAGCGTTGGGCTTCACAGTTTCGATACAAAGCGGCGAGGTAAAGCTCCCGATCCGCCGTGAGCAGGTATATGTACCGCGTTCCAAAGCACAAAGTATGGCAGCGTCGACAACACCAAGCGCCATGTACTCTGGCTGTTCCATGGCGAGAGCCGAGGCGACGTATCGCTCGCTGTTCAACTTGACGAGTTGCGCAAGGAATTCCATGCAGTCCTCCCGTCGTCCCCCTTTTAAGTGATCCAGCAGATTCGACACTTCGCTGATGGTGTTCGGCAACAGAACAATTTCATTGAACAAGCTGATGTAGGTGTAGATCAAGCCATAGTCGCTGGGCCTATATTCCTTGACCCGCTTCGCGACGCCGAGCAGCTTGGGATCGACACTCCCGATGACGAACACCACAAGCATGTTCGCATCGAGAACAAGCTTCGGCGAAGCGGATCAATCGTCACGACGATTGCTGATCGAAAAGTCCTCCAAGCCACTCAGGTCAACTGTCACGACCTTGTATATTCGCTGAGGGCGGGCAGCCGCCGCGGCTGCAGCCATCGCAATGAAGTTGTTGTTGGGTGAAGGAGAGTCCCATCGCCGATTGAAACCAAGGGTGATCTCCCAAGTACGGTCGTGCTTGTTCCGCCGCACCTCCTCCAAACCGAGGTTCTCGATTGGCTCACCCTGAAACGCTTTCAGAAGAAATGCCTTTGCCGCCTGGATCGCTGCGGTCACTTCGTCAAGCTTGTCGCTGGCTTCGCTCATGACGACCTCCTATTCCCCAAAGGCCAGGGCCACGGACCCGGGCAAGCGGCCAAGCTCGCCCGGGCCGCGCCTATCCCCTACGCCCGCAGCGCCTCCGCCGTGTCCGACAGCGGCGCTTCCAGGTACTTCACGTACTCCTTCGGCACCACCTGCCAGAACCGTCCCAAGGTCTGCCCCCAGTCCAGCAGCAGCGAGGCCGCATACCGGCTGTGCGTTTCCTTGGCGTGCCGGGCCACCAGGCCCCGCAGCACCCGGTCCCAATGCGCCGACCCCACGCGCTGCCAGGTGAGCGTGTCCGGGTTCACCCGCTTGTCGAACAGGTCCTCCGGGTCGTAAACGAACGCCACTCCCCCGGTGAACCCGGCGCCGAAGTTGTCGCCCACCGCGCCCAGCACCACCACGGTGCCCCCGGTCATGTACTCGCACCCGTTGGAGCCGCAGCCCTCCACCACCGCGACAGCCCCGCTGTTGCGCACCGCGAACCGCTCCCCGGCCTGGCCCGCGGCGAACAGCTCGCCCGCCGTCGCGCCGTACAGCACCGTGTTGCCGATGATGGTGTTCTGTTGGCTCACCAGCGTGCTGCTCGGCGACGGGCGCACCACGATGGTCGCGCCCGACAGGCCCTTGCCCACGTAGTCGTTGGCGTCGCCCAAGACCTCCAACTTCAGGCCCTGCACCCCGAACGCGCCAAGCGACTGCCCGGCCGTGCCGCGCAGCCGCACCGTGACGTGGCCGGGCTGCAAGCCGGTCATCCCGTAGCGCCGGGTGATGCGCGACGACAGCTTGGTGCCGATGGCGCGGTGGGTGTTGCGGATGTTGTACTGCAGCTGCATCTTCTCGCCCCGCCCGAACAGCGCGGCGGCGTCCCCGATCATCTGCGCGTCCAGCGTTTCCGGCACCTCCGTGCGCCCCGTCTGCGTGCAGTAGCGCGCGTGCGGCCCCGGGTCGGCCTGCGCCAAGAGCGGGTTGAGGTCCAGGTCGTCCAACAGGTCCGACCCCCGGCTCACCTGCTGCAGCAGGTCCGTCCGCCCGATCACGTCCGTCAGCCGTCTGACGCCCAAGGACGCCAGGATGCCGCGCACGTCCTCCGCGATGAAGGAGAACAGGTTGATCACCTTCTCCGGGCTGCCGTCGAACTTCTGCCGCAGCGTGTCGTCCTGGGTGCAGACGCCCACCGGGCAGGTGTTGCTGTGGCACTGCCGCACCATGATGCAGCCCATGGCGACCAGGCTGGTGGTGCCGATGCCGAACTCCTCCGCCCCCAGCATGGCGGCGATCACCACGTCCCGCCCGGTCTTGATCCCGCCATCCGTCCGCAGCCGGACCCGGTGGCGCAGGCGGTTCAGCGTCAGCACTTGGTGCGCCTCCGACAGCCCCATCTCCCACGGCAGGCCCGCGTACTTCACCGAAGTCTGCGGGCTGGCCCCGGTGCCGCCGCTGTGGCCGCTGATCAGGATGGTGTCGGCCTTGGCCTTGGCGACGCCCGCCGCGATGGTGCCGATGCCGGAACGCGACACCAGCTTCACGCAGACGCCGGCGTCCGGGTTGATCTGCTTCAGGTCATAGATGAGCTGCGCCAGGTCCTCGATGGAGTAGATGTCGTGGTGCGGCGGCGGGCTGATGAGCGTGACGC
>CALMAB010000453.1 GCA_937858325.1 uncultured Acetobacteraceae bacterium | reverse complement strand
GCCCACGGCGCCCGGCGCCGTGGGCCGCGTGCACGGGGCGCAGCCGAGGGAACGGTAGCCCATGGCCTCCAGCGGATGCCGCGGCAGGCGGTGCTCGGCCATGTAGCCCTTTAGCTGCTCCGCGCTCCAGGACGCGAGCGCGTTGACCTTGATCCGGCTGCCCTCGCGCTCGATCAGCGGCAGCGTGCTGCGCTGCCCGCCCTGGAACCGCTTGCGCCCGGTGATCCAGGCTGGAAAGCCGGCCAGCGCCTTGTCCAGCGGCTCCACCTTGCGGTGCCAGCAGCACAGGTCGGGGTCGCTTTGCCACAGGGCGCTGTCCGGGTCCGCGGCGGCCAGCGTGCCGGCATCCGGCCTGACAGACCGCACGTCCGAAAGGCCGAGCCGGTCCACCAGCGCGTCGCGGTAGCGCAGCGTTTCGGGAAACAGCTTGCCGGTTTCGAGAAAGACCACCGGCGCCGTGCGGTCGATGCGGGACACCAGGTGCAGCAGCACCGCGCTCTCGATCCCAAAGGAGGACACAAGCGCGATCTGCCCCGGAAAGACCCGGCAAAGCAGGTCGCCCAGCACGTCCGGCGTGCTCCACCCCGCGTAGTCCGCCAGGGCTGGCGTTGGCGACGCGGGCGCTTGCTCCGGCCGCGTTGCGGCGTCGGTGGCTTGATCGATGCACGAAAGTGTCATGGCCCGCTGGTCCGCCCGTGTCCGCCGGGCTGCTGCCCTGCTCCGATGGCGGCAATTGGGAGCAGCTTTTTGGATACTGCAAGGGACGGCGGCAACTTAAGGGGAATATGCTCGCATAGGCCGCAAAGGGAGAGATTTGCCCTTTTCCTGGCATTTCCGCAACGATGGCGTTCTCTTTCGCGGCCACGAAGGCCGTTCGGAACGCAGCGGGGGATGCCGCGTCTGTGCGCGGCGGGTCACGGCCGGGTCGCCTCGTCCAGCCGCAGCACTGTGCGGGCGTTGGTGGAGCTGGTGGCCAGCGTGTTGATCACGCCGGTGCGCAGCGCGCCCAGGATCGCCGCGGCCTTGGTGTTCTCGCTGGCGATGGCCACCACGTCCGGGATGCGCAGCAGGTCGCGGGTGGTCAGCCCGATCACCCGGCCCTGCATGGCCGTGGAGGACGGCCGGCCGTGGATGTCGATGAAGTCGTAGCCCATGATGTCGCCGATGGTGCCGGACAGCCGCGCCTCCGCCACCTCCTGCGGCGAGAACCAGCCCATGCGGACCATGTTGCTGTCCTCGCTGAGGTCGCCGATGCCCACCAGCGCCATGTCGGCCCGGCGCGCCCGGTCGAGCACCAGGCGCACGGTGTGGTTGCGATACAGCTCCTCCCGCAGCGCCGCGTCGGCGACCAGCGCCGGGGCGTAGAGCGTCTCGCTTTCCCCGCTGAAGCGCACCGCCAGGCGGCGGCAGATGTGGTCGGGGTTCATGTGCTCGCCCGCGCGCACGGAGCCGCCGATGGCGCAGACAAAGGTGACGGCCCGGCGCACGGAGGCCGGGGCGCAGTCGGCCACCGCGGCGACGTTGCGGCCCATCCCCGTCGCCACGATCATGCCGTCGGTCATCGTCTTCACCAGGTGGTGCGCCACGAGGCTCGCCACCGCCACGCGCTGCGCTTCCGCGTCCCGCTGGTCGAGCGAGACCAGCAGCCGGTCGATGCCGAAGCGGGCAATGAACTCGTGCTCCAGTTCGCTGCTGACGCTGGGGTGCTGGTGTACCCGGATTTCGACGATGCCCTCCTCGCGCGCGCGCTTCAGCAGCCGGCTGATCCGGGTGCGCGACATGGAGAAGCGCTGCGACAGCTCTTCCTGGGTGATGTCCTGGTGGTAGTACAGGCTGGCGATCTCGACGATCACCTCGGTCGGGATGTCGCGCCAATCGGTGGCGGCGAACCGGCGTTCAATGGCTGCGCTCATGCAGGCCAGCTTTGCACGGAAACCGAGTCGCTTAACGCCCGTCAGCCTCGAACGCCTTGATGCGCGCCACCTTGGGGCCGGAGCGTTCCGGTTCGAACTCCGACGCGAGCCAGGCTTGCAGAACCATCTTGGCCAGCTCCGGCCCGATCACCCGGGCGCCCATGGTGATCACCTGGGCGTCGTTGCTCTTGCGCGCGCGCTCCGCCGAGTAGGTGTCGTGGCACTGCGCCGCCCGGATGCCGGGCACCTTGTTGGCGCTGATCGCCATGCCGATCCCGGTGCCGCACAGCAGCACGGCGCGGTCGTTGCGCCCTTCGGCGATGGACTGCGCCGCGGCGAAGGCGATGTCCGGATACAGCACAGGCTCCGTGTCGAAGGTGCCGAAGTCCTCGACCGCGTAGCCGCCCTCCTGCAGCACGCGCTTGAGGACCTGCTTCAGCTCGAAAGCAGCCTCGTCGCAGCCGATCGCGATTGCCATGACCGTTCCTTCTCCGTCTCGCGGCATGTGCCTTGACGCGCTGCACAAATTTTCTGCCGCTGAAAGTTTGCTGGCCATCATAATAGTGGTCTCAGGCGAGATCAGGCGCAAGTCTTAGGAAAAAACCGCTTCATGTGGGCAGTTTCGCGCTTCAAGCGGTTCACGCCGATATGATCTTGCGTTGGCGCCCGCCAGGCTAGCGGCTTGTACGACAATCTCGATGAACATCCGATCGCTTGCTTGACATCTGTTCAGCAGTGGGTGCAGGCTTCTCCCCGAAGTTCGCCACGAAGCGAGCCACGCAATGGGACGGGAGGACGGATTGGTCGCCGAGATCTTGTCACCGAGCATCGCCGGGCGCGCGCCGTGCCGCCTGCCGAAGCCTGCATCCCTTTCGATCCAGGGCGTTGCGGCATGAACCGCGTGATCAACGACCCCGATCAGGTGGTGGAGGACAGCCTGAAGGGCTACCTCGCGGCGCACCCGGACCTGCTGGCCGCGACCGAGCACCCGCGCGTGCTGCGCCGCGCCGGTCCGAAATCGGGCCGGGTCGGCGTGGTCACGGGCGGTGGTTCCGGGCACGAGCCGGCGTTCCTTGGCTATATCGGGCCGGGCCTGCTGGACGCGGTGGCGATCGGCGAGGTGTTCGCCTCGCCCACCGCCAAGAGCTTCGACGCCGCGTTTGCGGCGGCCGATGCCGGCCAGGGCGTCGCGTGCCTGTACGGCAACTACGCCGGCGACAACATGAACGTGAAGATGGCGACCCGCCTCGCGGCCAAGGCGGGCATCGAGGTCAAGACGGTTGTCGCCAACGACGACGTGGCCTCCGCCGGGCCGCACGAGCGCGACAAGCGCCGCGGCGTCGCGGGCGAAATCCTGATGTGGAAGGCCGGCGGCGCCCGTGCGGCCGAGGGCGGCACGCTCGACGAGGTGATCGCCGCGGCGCAAAAGGCCATCGACCAGACCCGCTCCCTCGGCATCGGCCTGTCCGCCTGCACCATTCCCGCCGCGGGCAAGCCGAACTTTTCCATCGAGGACGGCAGCATGGAGGTCGGCATCGGCCACCACGGCGAACCCGGCATCGCCGTGATGCCGACCAAGCCCGCCGCCGAGATGGCCACGCTGATGGTGGAGCGCATCGTGGAGGACCTGCCGTTCAACCGCGGCGATGACGTGGCTGTGCTGGTGTCCGGCCTTGGCGCCACGCCGGTGATGGAGCTGTACATCCTGTATGCCCATGTGGACGAGATGCTGCGGGCGCGCGGCATCACCCCGCGGCACCGTTTCGTGGGCAACTACTTCACGTCGCTGGAAATGAACGGCGTTTCGGTCACGGCCATGCGGCTGGATGCGGAGCTGGACCGGCTAATGGCGCACCCGGCCCGCTCGGTCGGCCTCACCGTGCTGGGGAGCTAGGCCATGAACTCGGTCAGCGAACGGGCCGCGGGTTCCATCGTGCCCGACATGGTTGCCGCCATTGTGCTCGAGCAGGGGTTCCTCAGCGAGATCGACGGCAAGATCGGCGACGGCGACCACGGCATCAACATGAGCAAGGGCTTCCGCCTCGCCGGCGAGCGCCTGTCCGACGGCGCCGGCCTGGGACAGGGGTTTACGACGCTTGGCGACACGTTGCTGGGCGACATCGGCGGGTCCATGGGGCCGCTTTACGGCACGTTCTTTACCGAGATGGCGGACGCGCTGAACGGGGCGGAGCGGATCGACGCCGCGCGCTTCTCCGCCATGTTGCGGGCCGGGGTCGATACCGTGGCAGACATCGGGGGCGCCAAGCCCGGCGACAAGACGCTGATGGACGTGCTCGTTCCGGCGCAGGCGGCGTTCGATGCGGCCCATGGACGGGGCGAGGAGTTCGCCGCGTGCCTCACCGCCATGACGGCGGCGGCGGCGGCCGGGCTGGAAAGCACCCGCGACATGGTGGCGAAGGTCGGCCGGGCCAGTCGCCTCGGCGAGCGCTCGCGCGGCACGCTCGATGCCGGCGCCGCGTCCTGCAACCTGCTGCTCGCCACCTTGGCGGACGGGCTGCTGCGCGAGCTTGGGCGCGGCGCCTGAGCCGTCATCCGAATCCCGTCAACCCATCCGAAGGATCGCTGCCATGAGTGAGACCGCGACCCAGGCCACCCGGCCCAACCAGCTTCCCGACACGATGCAGGCCGTCGTCGCCTACGCGCCCGGCGATTACCGGTTCGAGACGGTGGACGTGCCGCGCGCCGGGCCGGACGACATCATCATCGAGGTCGAGGCCTGCGGCATCTGCGCCGGCGACATCAAGGCGTTCGAGGGCGCGCCGTCGTTCTGGGGCGACGGCAAGGGCCAGCCCCGCTACGTCAAGCCGCCGATGATCCCCGGCCACGAGTTCATCGGCCGCGCCGTCGAGCTTGGCGAGCGCGTGGCGCAGAAGGGCGAGTACAAGGTCGGCGACCGCCTGATCTCCGAGCAGATCGTGCCGTGCGAGGAGTGCCGCTATTGCAAGCGCGGCGAGTACTGGATGTGCGAGCGGCACGACGTGTACGGCTTCCAAAGCAACGTCAATGGCGGCATGGCGAAGTACATGCGCTTCCCCAAGGAGTCGCGCACCCATCGCGTGCCGCAGGACCTGGCCATGGAAAAGGCGATCCTGATCGAGCCGTATGCCTGCTCGGTCCACGCGGTGAACCGGGGGCTGATCCAGTTGGACGACGTGGTGGTGCTGGCGGGCGCCGGGCCGCTGGGTTTGGGCATGGTGGGCGCGGCGCGGCTGAAGAACCCGTCGAAGCTGATCGTGCTGGACACCAAGCCGGAGCGGCTGGAACTGGCCCGCCGGTTCGGCGCCGACCTGGTCATGAATCCGGCCAAGGAAGACGTGGTGCAGGCGGTCAAGGACCTGACGGAGGGCTACGGCTGCGACGTGTACATTGAGGCGACGGGGCACCCGTCCTCGGTCGTGCAGGGCCTGAACATGATCCGCAAGCTCGGCCGCTTCGTGGAGTTCAGCGTGTTCGGCCAGGAGGTCACGGCGGATTGGAGCATCATCAGCGACCGCAAGCAGCTTGACCTCTACGGGGCGCATCTCGGCCCGTACTGCTACCCCCTCACCACGGCGGCGATCAACGACGGGCGCCTGCCGACGGAGGGGGTGGTCACGACCGTGCTGCCGCTCGCGGAGTTCAAGACGGGCTTCGACATGATGAAGAAAGGCGAAGGCTCGATCAAAATCGTCTTGGTTCCATAACAAGATAGGGTGGGCGCCGGCCGGGCCGGCGCCGCAACAGGGAAGGAAGCGGTCATGCACGAGAAGGCCAAAGAGCTTTGCGAAACGTTTGTCGCCCGCGGCATGGGCCGGCGGGAGCTGGTACGCCGGCTGGGGGCGCTGGGCGTCACGGCGGGGCTGGCCGACATGATGGTCAACGCCTCCGCCACCCGGGCGCTGGCGGCCGACTTCAACTGGAAGGCTTTCCAGGGCACCAGCGTCAAGCTGCTGCTGAACAAGCATCCCTACGCCGACGCGATGATCGCCGACATCGAGGCGTTCAAGGCGCTCACCGGCATCAACGTGACCTACGACATCTTTCCGGAGGACGTGTACTTCGACAAGGTGACGGCCGCCCTGTCATCGCGCTCCGACGAGTATGACGTGTTCATGACCGGCGCCTACCAGACCTGGCAATACGGCCCGGCCGGGTGGCTCGTGGACCTCAACGAGTACATCAAGGACCCGGCCAAGACCAACCCGGCCTACAACTGGGACGACATCCTGCCGAACCTGCGCGCTTCGACCTCCTGGTCCGGCAAGCCGGGCGACGCGCCGGGCGGGGCGGGGGCGAAGCAGTGGGCGCTGCCCTGGGGCTTCGAGGTCAACGTCGTGACCTACAACCAGCCGCTGTTCGACCGCATGAAGCTGCAGCCGCCGAAGAACATGCAGGAGATGATGGAGACCGGCGCGAAAATCACCCGCGACGCCGGGGGCGGCATCTACGGCGTGGGCACCCGCGGCAGCCGGTCCTGGGCCACGATCCACCCGGGCTTCCTGTCGGGCTACGCGAACTACGGGGCCAAGGACTTCACGGTGAGCGGTGGCAAGCTGAAGTCCGCGGTGAACTCCGCGGAGTCCAAGGAGTTCACGGCGATGTTCGTGAAGATGGTGCAGGACAGCGGACCCAAGAACTGGGCGACCTATACCTGGTACCAGGTCAATTCCGACCTCGGCGCCGGCGCGTCGGGCATGATCTACGACGCCGACAGCCTCGGCTACTTCGCCAACAGCGGCGACACCAAGATGAAGGGGCAGCTCGCCTACGCGCCGCTGGCGCCGAACCCGGCGGCGCAAGGCCCCACGTCCAACGTGTGGATCTGGTCGCTCGCCATGGCCAACTCGTCCCGCCGCAAGGACGCGGCCTGGTACTTCATGCAGTGGGCGAGCGGCACCGACCACCTGCTGTTTGGCGCGCGCGGCAAGGACATGATCGACCCGGTGCGCGCCAGCATCTGGAAGGACGAGGAGTTCACGTCGCGGGTGGAGAAGAACTTTCCGAACTTCACCAAGACGTACCAGATCACCGAGCCGGGCGCGAAGATCTACTTCACGCCGCAGCCGCTGTTCTTCAACGTCACCACGGAATGGGCGGCGGCGCTGCAGCAGATGGTCGCCAAGCAGACGCCGGTGAGCGACGGCCTCGACAAGCTCGCGGGCAGCATCGACCGGCAGATGAAGCAGGCCGGCCTCGCCTGACAAAAGCCGGGGGGCGGCCGACGCCGCAGGCCGCCCCCGTTCCGCTGCGCAGGATGCCCGATGTCCGACATA
>CALMAB010000452.1 GCA_937858325.1 uncultured Acetobacteraceae bacterium | reverse complement strand
GAACTGCTTGTGGCCGTGCCAGGTGGTCGGGCCGTTCGGGAACACCAGCAGGGTGCCGTTCACCGGGGGCACCTCGACGGCATAGTCCTCGATGTCGTCGGGGCCGCGCAACAGGCGCAGGCAGCCCTCCTGCTTGGCCCAGGCTTCGGTTTCGGGATTGAGGTACAGCAGCACCGTGACCCGCTTGGCCGTGCTGTCGCAATGGATGCGGCCGTCCTTCTCGCGCGACTGGCCGCGCAGCGTGACCATCACCGGCGCGTCGTCCAGCGCCAGGCCGAACTTGGCGGCTACGGCGTTGCGGAACGGCTCGCCCTCCAGCTCGTCGATCAAGGCGCGGGCGGCGTCGCCGAGGCGCAGGCCCTCGGTCGGGAACGACCCGCCCTTGGACAAGGCCGGCAATCCCTGCACCACTTGTCCCAGGACGGGGGCCGGGACGAAGTGCGGGACCACGACGTGGGTGAACGGGTCGGAGCCGATGGGAGCGGCGGCAAGAGCCGCATAATCAAGGGTGTTCATGGGGCGAAGCTAGGCGGCCCCGCCCCGCCGTTCAACCGCGGTGCTGGCAGGCCTCAGGTGCGCGGATCGCGCGCCGCCTTGAGCACGCTGCCGGTCGCCAGGAACTCCGCGCACCTCAGCCGCCCTTCGCAGCACGGCTCCGGCACCTGGGCCGACACGCGCAGCCGGCCCTCCACGGCGCAGGTAAAGAGTTGCTTTGCCGCCGGGGTGCGGTATTCGACAGCCGAGGCCGAGCCGACGAGGAACACGCCCATCGCGAGTGCTGCCAGAACCGTCCGCATGGCCCGAACTCTCCTTTGAGTTGCAATTCTCGGACAAACGGGCCGCCTAATCCATAGATTGATTACCAACTCGCAATTTCTTGATCTGTGGCTTTAATGCCGCACCTGTCCTCCAGCGCCCGCCTCGGCGCCCAACCTGGAGTTTGTCGCATGACCCCGCCCCCCGAAGCCGCCGCCGGCGGGCTGCTCGCCTCCGCCGCCGTCGGGCCGCTGGCGTCATACCGCGCCCGGCTTGCCGCGGGCGAGCTGTCTACCGATCCGTCGCAGGCCCTGGTCGCCGAACGCCTGCAGGCGCTTTGGGCGCGGCTCCGCGGCTACCAGGCGCAGGCGCCGGCCGAGCCGGGTTTCTTTGGCCGCATGTTCCGCCGGCGGGACGACATGCCGGAGGACTTTCCGAACGGGCTCTACCTGGTCGGCGATGTCGGCCGCGGCAAAAGCATGTTGATGGACCTGTTCTATGAGGCGGCCGACGTGCCGCGCAAGCGGCGCGTCCATTTCCATGCCTTCATGCAGGAAGCGCACCGCCGCATCTACGCCTGGCGCCGCGCCCCGCACCGCTTGGCCGATCCGCATTCCGACGACCCGATCCCGCCGCTCGCCGACGCCATCGCCGCCGAGGCTTCCCTGCTGTGCTTCGACGAGTTCCAGGTGAACGACATCGCCGACGCCACCATCCTGGGCCGGCTGTTCAAGGCGCTGTTCGCCCGCGGCGTCGTCGTGGTCGCCACCAGCAACACCCGGCCGGACGACCTGTTCGCCGGGCAGCCCGGGCGCGACGCCTTGCTGCCGTTTATCGCGTTGCTGAAGCAGCATTTGGACGTGCTGGTGATGGCGGGAAGCCGCGACTGGCGCCGGCAGCGGCTGCGCGGGATGCCGACCTGGCACGTGCCGGTGGACGACCGCGCCGACCGGGCGCTGGATGCGGCCTTCCGTGAGCTGAGCGGCGGCGCCAAGGCCCGGCCCGAGCGGCTGATGGTGACGGGCCGCATCCTCACGGTCCCGCTCGCGGCGCAGGGGGTCGCGCGGTTCGACTTCGACGCGCTGTGCGGTCAGCCGCTGGGCGCCGGGGACTACCTGGCGCTGGCGACGCACTACCAGGCGCTGGTGCTGGACGGCGTGCCCCGGCTGTCCCCGGACAACTACGACCTGGCCCGGCGCTTCATCGTGCTGATCGACGCGCTGTACGACCACCGGGTCAAGCTGGTCGCCAGCGCCGCCGCACAGCCGGACCAACTCTATGAGCGGGGGGAGGGCGCCCGCGCCTTTGAGCGCACCGCGTCCCGGCTGGAGGAGATGCAGAGCCAGGAGTATCTGGGCCTGCCGCACCTGACTTGATTCGGCATTGTGGATCGACCCTCGCCGGCGATGCAGACGCCACAGTCCAGGGGGCGCCGGTCATCTCAATTTCTTAGGCTCGGCTTGTCCTCTCGCTGCATCTTGCGCGATTTTGCGACGCAGGCGGTGCCGATAACCGGCGCGGACGTTTGGAGCCACGGGCAAGGGAGGGCCGATGCGGCGAAGTTCGGCAAAGGCGGCTTCTCGTGCGCCGGATTTTGTATGGCGCGGCGCCCTGTTGCTGCTTGGCAGCTCGTTCATGGAGGCAGGCGCCGCCGCACAGGGCACGACAACGGTTCGCCTGGGCGACAGCCTGGCGTTCAAGCCGTATTTCCTGGGCCAGTTCGATGGGGCCGGCTTTGCCCAAAGCCGGTCCGGCGGCCAGGCGGCCGGCTCCAACCTGCGGCGCTTCCGGATCGGCGGCCGGCTGGAGGTTGCCGATCAGGTCGAGCTGGGCTTCATCTGGGACTTCGGGCAAACCCCGGGCAGCATCCCGACGCTGTGGGAAGCGCAGGCGTCCTACGTCGGGCTGAGGCCGTTCCGGTTCACCGCCGGGGTGTTCAAGGTCAACTTCGGGCTGGAGTCCATGCAGGGCGCCGCCGACTACCTTTTCCTTGAGCGAAACAGCATCAGCACGATCACGCGCAACCTGGCCGCCGGCATCCGGCGGGAGGCCGTCCAGGCGCAGGCAAGCGGGGACCGCTGGAACGTTTCGGTCGCGGGCACCGCCGGGCAGGCGGGGCCGCCGGACGACGGCGGGCAGCGGGCGGTCGTCGCGCGCGCCGCGGGCCTGCCGCTCAAGACGGACGACCTGGCGCTGCACCTGGGCGTGTCCGGCGAGTGGGTGTTCGATCCCCGCAGCGGGGCGAACCTCCAGGAAGCAACGTTCTCCGACCGTGAGCAACTGCAGATCGATGCCGTATCGCCGTCGCTCAGCACCGGGACCATACGGGCGCGCAGCGCGGGCGCGTCCGGGGCGGAACTCGGCCTGACCTGGCGCCGCTTGTGGCTGCAAGGCGAGTATTACGGCCTGATCGCCAACCGCGCCGACACGGCGGGCGGCGGCACGCTGCGCTTCGACGGCTGGTACGCGCAGGCGGCCTACACCGTGCTGGGCAACCCGCGGGCGTGGGACTCCAAGGTCGGCGCCTGGGGGGCGCCCAAGCCCGCCGAGCGCTTCAACCCCGGTGCCGGGCAGTTCGGCGCGTTGGAGCTTGGCGTCGGCTACTCCAACGTCGATCTCCGCAGCCTGAACGTGAACGGCGGCACCCAGCGCATCGTGTCCACGGTGGCCAACTGGTGGCCGGTGGAACCCGTGCGCTTGAGCCTGCTGTACGAGAACGCTGCCATCAAGGGCGGCCGGACGCCGCGCACCGTGAACGCCGTGGGCGCGCGGGCGCAACTGGCGTTCTGAGCCTGCCGCACCTGGCCTGACGCGGTGTTGCGGATCGGTCGCAAACCCGCACCGTCACTCACGCGCAATCCGGCTGTAATCCCGGTGTCATCGCTCGCAAGCCATACCTGGGCCACGTTCAATCGGCAGGTGGAGCATGGCCCGAACCTTTGTCCGTTGCCTTTTGGCCGGAACCATCGTTTCGGCCACCGTTGCCCCGGCGCTGGCGCAGGAAGACCCGCGCTTGGCCGCCATTGAGGCACAGATCCGCGCTTTGCAGTCCGAACTCGCCCGGGTGCGGCGCGACCTCAACGCCAGCAACTCCGAGCTTCGCGCCGCACGGCAGGCCCGTGCCCGTCCGGCAGAGCCGAGCGCGCCGCCCGGCCAGTCCGGGGCACCGCCCGGCGGGACGCAGCAGGCCAGCGCGCCAAGCACCGGACCCAACGGCCGCCGGGAAACCAGCAGCGTCGCCCCGCCGTCCACCAGCGCCCCCGCGACCGCCCCGGAGGCTGGCGGGGTCAGCTTCCCGGCGGGCCGGCCAACCCTTTCCTCCAGCGACGGGAGCACCTCGCTCGCCGTGGGGCTGCAGCTGCACTACGACGTCGGCGGCTACTTCCAGGGCAGCAGCAGGCCCGACAACCGCGGCGTGAACCGGCTGAACACCTTTGGCGAGAACCTGCGCCGGGCGCGGCTGCCCTTCGTGTTCAGGTACCAGGACTTCACGGTGAACGTGACGCCGGACTTCGGCAACTCGCCGGACGGCTCGCCGACGCTGTACGAGGCGAACATCAACTACACGCCGATCAAGCCGCTCACGCTGACGGGCGGCTACTTCAAGCCGTGGCTGACGCTGCAGGACAGCATGAGTTCCAACGACTTCCTGTTCCTGGAGCGGCCCTCCATCGTCGAGGCGTCGCGCAACATCGTGGCCGGGGACGCGCGCTCCTCGGTCGGCGCACGCTGGGCGGAGGAGCGTTACTTCTTCGCAGCCTACCTGACCGGCGCCCCTTACGGCAGCCAGAACCCGACGCTCGCCCAGCCGCAGCAGACCGGGGCGACGCTGCGCGTGGCCGGGCGGCCGGTCGCGTCCGACGACTGGGACGTGCATGCCGGGTTCTCCGCGTCCGACGCCTTCCGTATCCAGCGGACCAGCACGGGGCAGACGCTCACCGTGCAGGACCGGCCGGAGCTGCGCATCGACCAGAACCGGCTGGTCAGCACCGGGTCGCTCAACGCGCGCAGCGCCTACACCTATGGCCCGGAGTTCGGGCTGCGCTGGCGCAACTTCATGCTGCAAGGCGAGTACATCACCATCGGCGTGGACCGGACGGACGGCGGCGCGGCGGTGCGGACGCCGGGCCTGGAATTCAGCGGCGGCTACGCGGAGGCGAGCTGGGTGATCACCGGCGAACCCCGGCGCTACATCGCCAACGAGGCCGCTTTCGGCAGCCCGCACCCGGCCCATCCATTTTCCCTGCGCACCGGCGGCGCCGGCGCGTTCGAGGCGGTGGCCCGCTACAGCCACATCGACCTCAACGACCGCGTGACCCGCGGCCGGTCCGCCGCCAGCACCGGCGGGGTGTATGGCGGGGTGCAGGACATCTACGCCGTGGGCGTGAACTGGTATCCGAACGACCACCTGCGGCTGATGCTGGACTACGACATCATCAACGTGGACCGGCTGAACACGACCGGCACGACGCAGGTGGGGCAGCGGATCCAGGCGGTGGCGCTGCGGGCGCAGGCTGCGTTCTGATCCGGGCCTCTGACGCGCCGCCCGTATTGTCTGGCCGCGCGGAATGGGTTATCGCACCGGGCCTGGGCCGCCGGGCAGCGTGGTTGGCGTCGCCTGCCTGCCCCGGCACACCGTCAACCAGGAACCCCCCCCATGGCACGCAACAAGATCGCCCTGATCGGCGCCGGCAACATCGGCGGCACCCTCGCCCACCTGATCGGGCTGAAGGAGCTGGGCGACGTGGCGCTGTTCGACGTGTTCGGCGGCGTGGCGGCGGGCAAGGCGCTGGACATCATGCAGTCCGGTCCCGTCGATGGCTTCGACAGCCACATGGCGGGCGGCAGCGACTACGCGGCCATCGCAGGCTCCGACGTGGTGATCGTGACGGCCGGGTTCCCCCGCCAGCCCGGCATGAGCCGCGACGACCTGGTGGCCAAGAACGCCGGCGTGATCGCAACCGTCGCCGAGGGCATCAAGACCCATTGCCCCGGCGCCTTCGTGATCGTCATCACCAACCCGCTCGACGCCATGGTGTGGGTGATGCAGCAGAAGTCCGGCCTGCCGCCGAACATGGTGGTTGGCATGGCCGGGGTGCTGGACAGCAGCCGCTTCCGCTTGTTCCTCGCCCATGAGTTCAACGTGTCGGTGGAGGACGTGACCGCCTTCGTGCTGGGCGGGCACGGGGACACCATGGTGCCGCTGGTGCGCTACAGCACCGTCGCCGGCATCCCGGTGCCGGACCTGGTCAAGATGGGCTGGACCACGCAGGAGAAGATCGACGCCATCGTCGCCCGCACCGCGAACGGCGGCGGGGAGATCGTGAAGCTGCTGGAAAAGGGCAGCGCCTTTTACGCCCCGGCGGCCAGCGCGGTCGCCATGGCCGAGAGCTTCCTGCGCGACAAGAAGCGCGTGCTGCCGGCGGCGGCGCACCTGTCGGGGCAGTACGGCGTGAACGACCTGTATGTCGGCGTGCCCGTGGTGATCGGCGCGGGCGGCGTCGAGCGCGTCGTCGAGATCGCGCTGGACGGGGACGAGAAGGCGGCGTTCGACAAGAGCTGCGCGTCCGTCCAGGAGCTGATCGACGCGAGCCGCAAGCTGGTGGGCTGACCCCGCCGCCGGACCATGCGCTGTGCTTCCATGCAAGATCGGCAACCCTGGCAACGCGCCAGGTCGGGCCGGCTGTGCTTATGTTACGATCAGCGCGCTTCGGCGCCCCATGACACCATGAGGGACCCCCCATGCCCGGCGTAGATGTGCTCGCCCAAGTGCTCAACGGCGGCAACGCCGCCTTTGTCGCCGACTTGTACGCGCGCTGGGCGGCCAACCCGGCCAGCGTCGAT
>CALMAB010000451.1 GCA_937858325.1 uncultured Acetobacteraceae bacterium | reverse complement strand
GCGCCTGCACCCCGCCGAGCACGGTCCAGGCGGGCGTGGCGTGGGCGAGCGGCTCGGCCTGCCCGGCGTCCCGGGCGCACAGCCGTGCGAGCCGGATGCAGGTTTCGGCGAACCCAGCATCCGTCGCCAAGCCAAACGCGGTGCGGCAGAAGCCCAACAGGAAGCCGAGCAGGCGCCGGCAGGACGCCGGGTCCAACTCCTCGGCCAGATCGAGCGCGTCGGCGCCGGGCGTCGCGGCAACGAACTCCGGGGATTCCTGCGTGGCGCCGATGCCGAGCAACTCGCCGCCCCGCGCATCGGCCGGCAGCCGCATGGCGGCGATGCGGAACGGCCCGGCCGCGCCGTGGACGGCAACCGTGCCGTAAGGCGGCGCGACGCCGGGGGGTGCTGCGGCGGCGCCTCCCATCTCCTGGGACACGGCCATCAGCATCACGTCGCCTGAAAGCAGGGCCACCCGCGGCGGCAGGATGTCGTGCGTCAGGTCGCGAAGCAGCATGATCGGGAATCCCGGAACTGGCGGTCGAAAAGATGCCGGGGCCGCCTGGCGTCGCGGCCCCGGATCGTCATTGGCCGGACGCTCAGTGGACCGTGAAGTAGCCCGACGGGTTGTTGTGGATGTCCTCGGCCTTCACACCGACCAAGGTGATCGTCTCGTTGCCCAGCGTGATGACGGCGTTGCCGCCGTGGTCCTGGACGTGCGCCGCGACGTCGGCTGCGGAGCTGATCGAGAGGCCGTTGATGTTCTGCTGGATCTGCAGCATGTCGCCCTGGTGGAAGCCCATCACCACGTTCTGGCCGCCGTTGCTGTTGAACACGAACGTGTCCTGGCCGCCGCCGCCAACCATCATGTCGTTGCCCGCGCCCGACATCATGGTGGTGTGGCCGGAGCCGCCGATCAGCATCTCGTCGCCGCTGCCGGCGTGCAACGTGTCGGCGCCGCTGCCGCCGATCAGCGTGTCGTGGCCCGTTCCGCCCTGCAGGTAGTCGTTGCCGGTGCCGCCGGCGAGGACGTTGTGGCTGCCACCCGCGATCAGCGTGTCGCTGCCGGCGCCGCCGAGCAGGGTGTCGTGGCCCGACCCGTGGGTTTCGATCAGGTCGTTCCCGGCGCCGCCGACCAGCGTGTTGTCGTGGCCGCCGTCATCGATGGTGTCATGTCCTGATCCGCCATCAACCGAGTTGTGGTTGCCGAGCAGGTTGAAGAAGTCATCACCGTTGCCGCCGCTTACGGTGTTGAAGTTGTGGGACATGAAGAACTGGTCATCGCCGGCAGTGCCGGTCAGCATGGCGTGATTTGCTGTATCTACAATGAAACTGCCACCGGGTATCGTCGCCATCTCGATCTCCTGTTTTGGGGCTGCGCTGGGACTAGTTGCAAACGTCCAACGCCCTCAAGTTACCTGTTTCCTCACGAATTCGTCAACTCATGTTCGACTAGATTTTTTCGATTAATTAACAATTGATCCTGGCCGGGCGAAATCCACGGCCAAATTGCGGTTATTTCACTGTGGCCGCCGGATGCGGGCCGCATTGACGCGGAGGCAACGCTGGATTTGTGCAATGCAACAGAGCGGCGCATCCCCGGCCCGCCGTTCGCTTGAGGCCGGGGACGTACGGTGTCCGCGCCAGCCGCCGGGTCTAGAGAGTTACGGACCTTTTGGCGTGGAAACGTGTACGTCCCAGCGGACCAGCTCCCGACCGGCTGCCCGGCAGTTCTTCGTGTCGATCCGCGTGGCGAACAGCACGGGTGCCACGCCGACAGTCTCGAAGTTGCGGTCGGCCGCCGCCGGGTCGAGCAGCGACGGGTGGGCGACCGGCACCGTATCGGCGCATCTCCACGCGCCCGGCCCAATGGCGGGCAGCAGCAGGGCCGGGGCGGACCAGTGCAGCAGGTCCGGGCTGGTGGCGTAGAACACGCCGCCGCCGCGCGCCCCGTTCTGCATCAGCGCGAGGAACAGGCCGCTCGCGGCGTGGCGCACAAGCCCGGTGATCGGCCAGCGCAGCCTGTCCACCTCCACCGGCGCGCAGCCATGCGACCCTAGCTGAGCCGGCCGGGCGTCCAGCTCGACAAAGGTGGCCGTGAACGCCGACCCGTCCCAGCCGCGCCAGGCGCCCGGCGTGCCGACCTCGGTGGTGCGCAGCAGGCAGTTCCCCGGCCGTTGCGCGCGGGCCTGCGCCGCAAAGGCGAACATGTATTGCGCGCCCGACAAGGTCACGATGTTGCTCGGGCTGAAGTCGCCGCGGCGCTGGCTGCGTTCGAGCGGGTCGTAGCGATACGGCTGCGCCGCCACGAGCGTCCGGCCCGGCACGCGCTGAAACGTTTGGCCGCCGTCACGGGACACCGCCGCCGCGAGGAGGTCGTGCCGGCAATCCACCAGGCGCCGGCTCGGGCACGGGTCGAGGCGGCGGTGGCCACCGGCGCCGTGCATCACGGCCCAGATCGTGCGCCCATCCAACGTCCAGGGACTGGCGATGGCGCCGGGATCGCCGGTTGCGCCGTCCGTCACGCCGAGGCAGCGGCGACGGAGGTGCAGCAGGTCCGCCCCGGTCTCGACCCGTCTGAGGGAGGCCGTCGCGTAGAGCTGCACCTCGCCGGTCGCGAGGCGCACGGCGCGGGCCGGGGCATCGGGCATGTCGGGGCCGCCACAGCCGGGCCGCGCGCCCGAGACCGCCGACACCGGCGGACCCGTCACCTCCAGCCGCAAGGCCGGAGCCGGCTGCGCCTGCGCGGCGCCGGCCAGCAGCAGCACGGCGATCACCGCAAGCCTCCTCACGGCGCGATGTCTTGGATGAGGCGCGACTGTTGGCGAAGGCAGCCGCGCAGGTCGAAATACCGCATCGCCACGGCACGGGCACGGTCCCGCACCGGACGGAGCGACGCCCGGTGGGCCAGCAGGTCCGCGGCCCGGCTTGCCACCGCCTCCGGGTCGCGCCCATCGACCAGGAAACCGTTCATCCCGTCCCGCAGCACCTCCCGCACCGGCGCCACGTCCGAGCCGAGCAGCAGGCACCCGGCGGCCAGCGCCTCGACGCAGGACCACGACAGGACAAAGGGCACAGACAAGTAAAGGTGCAGCGCGGACACCTGCAGCAGCGCCAAGTACTCCCGCCGGGCGAGGCGGCCGGTGAAGTGGACGCGGGCGGGATCGACCGGCACCTCCCGCAGCATCGCTGCGCCCCAGGTCCCGCCGTCCGGCGGCGGGCGGCCGTAGCTCACGCCGTCCTCGCCGCAGATCACCACCTGGGCGCCGGGCCGGCGGCGCAGCAGAGCGGGCAAGGCGCGCATCAGCACGGTGAAGCCGCGCACCGGCTCCAGGTGGCGGGCGACAAAGGTCACGACCTCGTCCTCCGGCGCCAGCACCCGCCCGTCCCGCAGGGTGAACCGGGCGCGCGGGTCCGGCGAAACCTCCGCCGTGTCCACCCCGTCATGCACGACGGCGATGCGCCCCTGGTAAGGGGCCGGGTGCTGCGCCCGCTGCCACGCGGTGGGCGCCAGGCCGCGGTCCATCAGGTCCAGCGCGGTCAGCAGGTCCGCGTTCCACACCCGCAGCCGACAGCGCCCGTCCAGGTCCAGCGCCGTTTCCGGCAGGTAGCCGGTGTCCTGCCCCTCGCCGCGGTAGAACATCTCGCAATAGGACAGGATGGCGGTCCGCGGCAGCACGTCGCGCAGGAACATCGTTTCCCCCCACCCGGCGTGCGCCACCACCACGTCCGGGGTGAAGCCCTCGGCGCGAAGGTCGAGGCACGCCCGCACCACGGCCTGCCCGCGGCGCACGTTGCCCTCCATGCGGTGCAGGTAGTGGTGGGTCGCGGCCCCCGGCGGCTCAGGTGCGGGATAGCGCAGCCAGCGGACCCGGCCGGGGGCGGCGACGCGGCGCTCGCCGAGGAACGCCACCTCGTTGGCCGGGTCGGCGGCGAGGTGCGGGGCCAGGTGGCGGAATTGGCCCGGCGCGTTCTGGTGCACGAACAGGACGCGCAAAGGCGGTTTCCTCCATCGGGTCGATGCGGCCCCACGCCGGGCGGCGGCGTGCGCTATCATGTCATTAACAAAATTATTGCGCAACGATGGATTGGCGTGCCGGGTGTGGGTTGCACAGCGCGCGCCGGCACCTCATTTCGCCCTCGTGCTCGCCCTCCTGAAAAGCTTCCTGCTGTTGTTCGCTGTGCTGTTCCTCCTGCCGCTGGGCGTCGCCGCGGCCCGGTACTACTGGGACGGCTCCGGCGGGGAATGGCAGACCGCGGACCGCTCCAGCGCCGGGCTGCTGCCCGCCAATCCCGGGCGCCCGGCGGTGGTGCGGGTGTTCGCCGCGCAAACGGTGCGGTGGCGCGGCATCTTCGCCACGCATTGCTGGATCGTGTTCAAGCCGGACGGCGACAGCGCCTATACCCGCTACGACTACACGGCCTGGGGCGACCCGATCCGGGTCAACGGGTTCGTGGCGGATGGGCGCTGGTTCGGCCGCGCCCCGTTGCTGGTGTTCGCGGCGGACGGGGACGCCGCGGCGGCGCTGATCCCACCCATGCAAGCGGCTATCGCGGCCTACGCCTACCGCAACCAGGGCGACTACCGCGCTTGGCCGGGTCCCAATTCCAACACCTTTGTTGCCGCCGTGCTGGACGCGGTGCCGGGGATACAAGCGGTCTTGCCGCCCACCGCCATCGGCAAGGACTACCCTTATGACGGGCGGTGGCTGCGCGTCACCCCGTCCGGCACCGGGCTGCGGCTGAGCCTGGGCGGCTACGCCGGGCTGACGGTCGGCTGGGTGGAGGGGATCGAGCTGAACATCCTGGGCGCGGTCGCCGGGCTGGACATCCAGCGCCCGGGAGTCAAGTTGCCCGGGCTGGGGCGGCTCGGCTTGCCGCGCACAATGCCGCGCGCCATGGCGACTCAGCCGTAACGGCCGTCGCACGGGCCGTTGCGGGCCTTGCGCCCCTGCTTCCGGGCGGCGATGCTGCTGCAATGCACACACCTGCTCGCCACCTCGTCATGGCCCGCCCCGCATGAGCATCCACGCCGCCCTGGTGCATCGGACCAGCTACCGCTACGACCGCCCGGTGAGGCTCGGCCCGCAGACAATTCGCCTGCGCCCGGCACCGCAAACCCGGACGCCGGTCCTGTCCTACTCGCTGACGGTCAAGCCGGAGCCGCATTTCGTCAACTGGCAGCAGGACCCGCAGGGCAATTTCCTGGCCCGCGTGGTGTTTCCCGAGCCGGTGACGCACTTCGAGGTCACGGTGGACCTCATCGCCGACATGGCGACCATCAACCCGTTCGGCTTCTTCCTGGAGCCGGACGCGGAGGAATGGCCGTTCAGCTACGACCCAGTGCTGGAAGGGGAGCTGGCGCCGTTCCGCCGGACGGAGCCGGTCGGCCCGCTGCTGTCCGGGCTGCTGGCGGAGGTGCCGCGCAACCCGCGCCGGACCATCGACATGCTGGTCGATCTGAACCGCCGGGTGCAGGAGCGCGTGGGCTACATCGTCCGCATGGAGCCGGGCGTGTGGGACCCGGAGCGCACGCTGGCCGAGCGCCAGGGGTCGTGCCGGGACTCTGCCTGGCTGCTGGTCCACGCGCTGCGCCAGCTCGGCTACGCCGCCCGCTTCGTATCCGGCTACCTGATCCAGCTGGCGCCCGACATCAGGCCGCTGACCGGGCCGGAAGGGCCGATTGCGGACTTCACTGACCTGCACGCCTGGGCCGAGGCCTATCTGCCCGGCGCCGGCTGGATCGGGCTTGACGCCACCTCCGGCCTGCTGGCCGGCGAGGGACACATCCCGCTGGCCGCCAGCCCCGAGCCGACCTCCGCCGCGCCGATCTCCGGCCTGATGGAGCCGGCGGAAACGACCTTCGACGTTGAGATGAAAGTGACGCGCGTCAACGAGGTGCCGCGCGTCACCCGGCCCTACACCGACGCGCAATGGCAGGCGATCCAGGCCGCAGGCAGCGAGGTGGACCGCACGCTCACCGCCGAGGACCTACGGCTGACCATGGGGGGCGAGCCGACCTTTGTGTCCATCGACGACGCGGAGGGCAAGGAGTGGACCGTCGATGCGCTCGGCCCCACCAAGCGGCGGGAAGCCGGGCGCCTGCTGCAGCGCCTGTTGCCGCTTTGGGCGCCGGGCGCCGCGGTGCAGTACGGCATCGGCAAGCACTACCCCGGCGAGCAGGTGCCGCGCTGGGCGCTGAACGTGACGTGGCGGCAGGACGGCGAGGACGTGTGGTCGGACCGGGCGCTGCTCGCCGACCCCGACACCACGACGGGCGACGCGGACGCGGAAACGGCGCACAAGTTCGCCCTCGCTGTGGCCCGGCGCCTGCGCGTCGATCCCGAGGCCGTGCTGCGCGCCTACGAGGACCAGCCGTATTTCCTAATGCGCGAAGCCCGGATGCCCGCCAACATCGTGGCCGAGGCGGCGGAGTCCCGCGACCCCTTGGAGCGCGCCCGGATCATCCGGGTGTTCAACCAAGGATTGGACCAGCCGGTCGGCAGCGTGCTGCCGCTGCGCCGGGGCGGGCGGCGCGGGGCGCGGCATTGGACGACGGAACGCTGGGTGCTGCGGGAAGGCAAGCTGTTCCTGGTGCCGGGCGACTCCTCCGTGGGCGTCCGGCTGCCGCTGAATAGCCTGCCCTGGGTCGATCCCTCGGAGATCGAGGACGAGCCGGAACCGGACCCGTTCGAGGAGCAGGGTCCGTTGCCGACCCGTGAGGCGATGCTGGCCGCCACCGGCGACGGCCGTCCTGGTGATAGCCGTCCTGGGCGCGGCATCCGCGTCGCCATGACGGCGCAGGCGCGCGGCGGGCTGCTTTACCTTTATTTGCCGCCGCTGCCCGCGGCCGAGGACTGGCTGGCGCTGGTCGCCGCCATCGAGGCCACCGCCGCCGACCTCGGCCGCCCCGTGGTGCTGGAAGGCTACAAGGCGTCCTATGACCGCCGGTTGCTGACCTTCTCGGTCACGCCCGACCCCGGCGTCATGGAGGTCAACATCCACCCGGCGCAGAACTGGGACGAGCTGGTGAGCCGCACCGAGCAGCTTTACGAGCAGGCGCGGCACGTCGGCCTGACGGCCGAGAAGTTCATGGTCGATGGCCGCCACGTCGGCACCGGCGGCGGCAACCACGTCGTCATGGGCGCCATGACGCCGGAAGACAGCCCGTTCCTGCGCCGCCCGGACCTGCTGAAATCCTTGCTCGGCTTCTGGCACAACCACCCGAGCCTGTCCTATTTGTTCAGCGGCCTGTTCATCGGCCCGATGAGCCAGCACCCCCGCATCGACGAGGCCCGGCAGGACGCGCTGCGCGAGTTGGAAGTCGCCTTCCGCCACATCCGGCCGGGCCACGAGCCGGCGCCCTGGCAGGTGGACCGGATGCTGCGCAACATCCTGACCGACATGACCGGCAACACGCACCGGACCGAGTTCTGCATCGACAAGCTGTACTCGCCCGACAG
>CALMAB010000450.1 GCA_937858325.1 uncultured Acetobacteraceae bacterium | reverse complement strand
GTTCGCCGCGGGCGAGGCGCGCATCGCCTTGCCGGGGTGGCTGCCGGAAGCCCGGCACAAGAAGTGGAACGGAGACTTCGCCTCGCTGTCCGAGGACGAGAAGCGCCGGGCCTACATGCGCCTCGCCCACGTCCAGGCCGTGCAAGAGAATGCCCGGCTCGGCTATCCCCGCCGGATCAAGGACGTCATCGCCGATGTTCACCGGCGCCGCATCGCCGATCCGGTCAACGCGGGGGACTGGCACCCGTCCATCGCCGTCGTCTACGAGTGGAAGGTGATCTGGGAGTACCCGGAGGGGCCGAAAGGCATCCTGCGGCTCGCATTTGCCGAGAGCGAGCGCGGCAAGCGGCAGATGCCCGAACACCTGGCCGAACTCCTCAAGCAGGCGATCGTCGAGCACTACATGACGCCGGAGCGGCGGCGTGTCACGGCCACGCACGACCGCTTCGTGGCGCTCTGCCGCCTGAACGGGATTGCTGAGGAGGCTATCCACGGTCAGCGCACGACGCGCCGGGCGATCGGGAGCCTGTCCCCTTACGCCGTGGCGCGGGCGCGGCACGGGCAGCGCGCGGCCGACCTGCTCTACCGGGCTAAGGGCAAGCTGCCCGCGACGCCCTTGCCGGGCGAGGTCTACGAGGTGGACGCTCACAAGTTCGACCTGGTCGTCGTGGACAGCGGATACGGCTTCGTTCTCGGCCGCCTGTGGGTGACCGTGGTCATCGACCGCTGCACCCGCATGGTGGTCGGCTTCCACGTCCACCTCGAGCCGCCGTGCTCGCTGACGGTCGCGGCCGCGCTGCGCAACGCGATCGCCTCCAAGGAGTATGTCCAGCAACGGTGGCCGGACCTCACCCACCCATGGGTGACATGGGGCATGCCGACGATGGTCGTGCTCGACAACGGGCTCGAGAACAGGGCTGTGTTCCTCCAGGAGGCGGCGGCGGAGCTCGGCTTCACCATCCACTACGCCGAGACGCGTACGCCGGAGGATAAGGCATACGTCGAACGGTTCTTCGGGACCGCGGAGGCGCAGTTCGTCCCGATGTTCCCGGGCGGGACGGGGCGGAACCCGCAAGCGCGCGGCGACTATGACGCCGAGGGCATGGCCTGTGTCACGCTCAAGGATGTGGACGAGTTCTTCCACCGCTGGGTCATCACCGTCTACGGCCGGGGTTGGCACGAGGGCATCCGCGACATCCCCGAACGCCTCTGGCTGGAGAAGACCGCAGTCTGGGGCGTGGAGCCTTATTCCGGCATCGATCGGCTTGATGTGCTGCTCGGCAACTATGCCGAGCGCGTGCCGTCGGCGAACGGGATCCACCTGCTCGGCCTGCGGTACAACGACCTGGGCGAGAACCGGCCGCTGGAGATGATCCGCACGCGCGCCGGGGCGGGTCGGATCGAGAAGCTGCGGATCCGCTTCGACCCCACGAACCTTGGGTTCATCTGGGTCCAGGATCCCGAGACCCGGCGCTACCACGTCCTCGAGTGCGTGGACCGGGAGTACTCGCGGGGCCTGACGCTGGCCCAGCATCGGGTGATCCGGCGGCATGCCGTCGAGCGCGCCCGCGGCTACGTCAGCGTCAATGACCTCTGCGCCACCCGCGACGCCCTGCGCCAGCGCGTGCGCGAGATCCTGGGTGATCCCGACGCCACGGGCCGCAAGGCGGCCACGATCTTCAATGGCCTCGGATCCAAGGGATCGTGGGGGGCGATGTACCGGTACGCCGAGGCTGAGTACAAGGATCGGCCGATCGTCGACCTGCTCGAGATCGGGCGCGACGAGGACGACATCCCGCTCTTCGGGTTGCCCGCGGAGGCGCCCCCCGAACGTTCCCCGTCCACGGTGGCGGCCAAGCCGGACGCCGCCGCACCTTCATCTGTGTCATCGGCGGCGGCCGGACGGCCGGTCCAACCCGATGCGCCTGTCTCAACCGAAACCGGCGCAGCCATTCCAGTCGCAGCAGCAAACGCCCTGCCTGCCCGCGTGGCGGCCCTAGGCATGACCGTGGAGGGTCTCGATGACTGACAGCACTCCGGATCTCGCCATCCCTGCGGAGATCGCACGCAGGAAGGCGCGCCTCGACCGTCTCTACGTCAAGACCCCGGAGATCGACCAGGCGCTGGAACTGATGCATGAGCTCCGCACCGGCGGCTTTCGGGGACCGGACGGGTCGGCCAATTGCCTCCTGGTTGCCGGGCCCACGAACTCGGGCAAGACGCGGCTGTTCCGCAGCTACTGCGACCGGCCCGACGCCCAGCGCGATGGCGACCTGATCCCCGTCGTCCGTTTCACGGTTCCTACCCCCTTTCGGGACCGTGACTTCCTGGCCGCGTTGCTACTTGCGTTGGGCACCCGGGACTTCGCCGAGAGCCATCGGATCGGACGCATGAAGCGCCGGGTTGTCGACATGCTCGCGGCACGCGGCACGCGGCTGATCATGATGGAGGAGACCCAGCACATCATCGACAAGAAGGGCGGCAACTCGCCCTATTGGGCGGCGGACATGATCAAGGAGATGATCCTGGACGATGCGAAGGTCCCGGTGGCCTTCAACGGGATCCGCGTGACCGAGGAGATCTTCCACCGCAACACCCAGCTGCTTTCCCGGCGCAAGGGGATCCTGCGCATCGAGCCCGATGACTGGGCCGACCCGACCGGCCGCGAGCGCTTCAAGGCGGCGGTGAACGTCTTCGAGCGGGCTGCTGCGTTTCCTGGAAAGGCCAGCGTCGGCGAGGCCGGGCTCGGACTGGACTCGGATCCCGTGGCCGAACGCATCCACCGTGCGACGGGCGGCCTGCGCGGGGGGCTCTACAACCTTTTCGTGCAGGCCACCGAACTGGGGGTGAAGCGCGAAGCAGCATGCCTGGGCATCAGCCTGTTGGCCGAAGCGCATGCGATCCTCGCCGACGCCGGACCCGGCTGGACCAACGTGTTCACCGCCAAGGTGCTGCCGCCGCTGGAGCCGCAGGACGACTCGCGTGTGACCAAGCTTCACAAGAAGTGGAGGGCTGCCTGATGCCGGACGGTTTCTTCGCCCCGATGCTGCCGCAGCCGCAGCCGCAGCCGCTTCGCCTTGTCCCCGAGCCGGACGAGAGCGCGTGCGGCTTCGTCCTTCGCGTCGCCGCCCGCAACCTGTGTTCGGGCAACGAAATGGCCGGTTGGCTCGGCCTGGGCGAGCTAGGGGATCCACTGGACATGGATCCAGGCCCGTCGGCTCGCCTCCTTGGCATCGAGACCAGCAGCTTCGCGCGCATGGGGTTTGAGGAGAACGAGGCGGGCTGGGTGCTCGGACACCGGATCCCGATCAACCGCCTGCATCGCACGATGCGCTTCTTCTGCCCCGACTGCCTGGCCGAGGCACCTTACCATCGCCGGATCTGGAGCCTCCGGCAACTCGATGCCTGCCCCCGGCATGGCAGGTCGCTCATGAGCCGCTGTCCGGAGTGCGATGCCGCCTTCTTGTGGCGGGGGAGCTCATCGGTCCAGAACTGCCACTGCGGCGCGCGGCTCGACGTGCCCGGCTTGTCCGCGGCCGCCGACGACAGCACCGGGGCCAGGGTCGTGCACCTGCACTGCGGCCTTTCGGTGCCGGGAAAGAGCCTGCCGTCGGAGTTCGGCAGCCTGCCGCTGTCGGCCCTGCTCGACCTCCTGGTTTTCCTGGGCCGCATGGACCTCGTCATCGCGCGGGGCAACCCGGATGGCTTGCAACCCAGGGAGATGCTGACCGACCGGCGCGTGCTCAACGCCGGTGCCCGGGTCGCCCTGGGGTGGCCGGACGCCTTCGACGACCTCGCGGGCCGCGTGCGCGCGTCCCGTCCCGGCAGGCGCGGCATCATGAAGGAGTATGGCTACCTGCACCGGTTCATCAATCGATCCGGCACCGCTCCATACGCCGACCTGCTCAGGAACGCCTACGCCTCGCACCTCGCCCGCCGGGACGATATCTCGGACCGGGCCTGGCCCCCGTTCCTGCCGCGCCCTAAAGCCCACCCGGAGGCGATGACCCCGCTGGAGGTGCAGCGGGTGCTCGGGCTCGGCCGGAACGCGTTCGCAGCACTCCGCAAGCAACCCTTGTGGACCGACATCAGGCATGCGGCGTCCGCGCGCAACGGCACGTGCCAGTATGCCCGAACCGACATCCAGGTACTGAGCGGGAAGCTGTCCCGCCTGGTATCGCCTGGGGCGTCGGACAGGCTGTTCGGCATGCGCAAGGGCAAGACCGCCCAGTTGGCCGAAGCGGGCCTGGTCGCGGTGCACTGGTGGAACCGCAGCCATCGGAACGGCGAACAGAGGTCGGTCGACATGGCCGACCTCGACGCGCTGTTCGAACGCATCCGGCGCCTGGCGTCGGCTCCGGCTCCCGCGCGGCCGGTCACGTTCGATGCCCTCCAAAGGATGGCCGCCGCCCGGCGCGTGCTTTCCTACATCGATGTCATCCGCTGCCTGCTTGCCGGGCAGCTCCGGGGGCACCTGACCGACGCGGCCACGCCGGGCCTCGCGCCGCTCGTTTTTGAGCAGTCCGATGCCGAGGAGGTGCTGGGGCGATTGGCTTCCTCCTCAAGGACCGGGGAGATGGTGTTGGGGGAGGTGGTCCGCCGCCTCGGCATCCCGGCCAAGGCCGTGCACCAGTTGGTCGGGGTGGGGCTGCTGCCGCGGCCCCGGCGCGTGTGCGCCTACATCTTCCTCGCCGACGCGATCCGGGC
>CALMAB010000449.1 GCA_937858325.1 uncultured Acetobacteraceae bacterium | reverse complement strand
AGGCTGCGGGCGCCGCTACGGCACAGGAAGTAGATCTTGTGGTCCGGCGTCAGCCCGGCCTGCTTCATCTGATCGACAAAGCCGGCGTTGACCTGCATCGATGGAAAGAGCTGCCAGGGTATCAGCACCGGCTGCTTGTCCGCCGCGGAAAGGTCCGGCAGGCCGACATAGGCCCACTCGACCTCCGTGCGGACATCCACGACCTGAGCGTCCGGATCGGTGCGGAGCGCGTCCCAAACCTGCGTTGGGCTGATGTTCTCGACCATGCTGCGTTCTCCCGTCGCGCCGAAAATGCCCCAGCGCGCCCGAAAGCACAAACCGCCGACGCCGCCCTACCCGGCGACCAGCGCGTCGATCAGCCGCGCGTAGCCGCGCAGGTGGTCCTCCATCCGCAGGTGCCGCTCGGCCCAGGCCCGGGCGCCGCGCCGCAACCGGGTGGCCAGCGCCACGTCCTCAAGCATCTCCTGGACGCGCAACGAGAGGCCCACCGGATCGAGAAAGGGCGTGAGCAGGCCCGTCTGTCCGTGGCTCACAAACTCCTGCACGGGCGCGGTGTCGCTGACAACCAGGGCGCAGCCGATGGCGAGCGCCTCGCGCAGGGACCACGACGCCACGAAGGGATAGGTGAGGTAAACGTGGGCGTCCGACCGCTGCAGCAGGCGTATGTAATCGGCGTAGTCCATCCGGCCGCAGAAATGCACGCGGTCCACGTCGAGCGACGCACCGACCTCGCGCAGCATGTGTTCCCGCCACGTGCTGTCCGGCAAGCGCGCGCCGTAGCTGACGCCGTCGCTGCCGACCAGCGCGACCTGCACATCCGGCCGTACCCGCAGCAGCGAGGGCAAGGCGCGCATCATGACGTGGAAGCCGCGATAAGGTTCAAGGTCGCGTGCGACGTAGGTGACGAGCTTTCCGCCGGGCGGCACGACGAGCTGGCCCTGCTGAAAGGCCGTCTGCGCCGCTTCAGACGCCGGGCAGCAGACATCAAGGTTGACGCCCTCCGGCAAGACGTCGATCCGATCCTGCGCCCAATCGGGGTAAGTTGAGCGTTGGAAGTGCGTCGGGGTTATGCCGCGCCCGGGATTGTCGAGCGCCAGCAGGTTGACCGTGTTCTTGGCGCGGACCCGCGGCAAGCCTTCGGGCGGCGTTTGGAATTCGGGGTCAAAGTTGACGTCGAAACCACTGACATTGTAATAGAATTCGTAATAACCTAGGTTCGGAACGCCGGGCCAAACGTCGCCAAGGTTCAGCATCTCTCCCCAGCCGTGATGGCCGATGATGACGTCGGGCCAGAAGCCCAGCGCCTTGAGGTTAGTCGCCACCTGCGCGACGCTTTGCGCGCGGACCACCGCGTGGTCGAACTCCTGGGCGTCGCGGTGGGTGGAAGGGTTGAGTGCGCCGGGTCCACGATAGGTCGCCTTGCGGACGCCGGCGATGAAGTTGGCGTTTTCCTGGGTGATGAAGATCAGCTCGTGCTGGCCCTGTGCCGCCAGGTGCCGCAGGACATGCAGGAACTGGCCAGGAAAGTTCTGGTGGACGAACAGGAAACGCAAGGCAGGCTGTGTGGGTCAGCGGCGGCGGGTCATGGCCGGAGTACGCTTGGCAGCCTTTGGCGGAATGGCGGCCGGCTTTGGGATGGCCGGCGCTGCTTTCCGCCCGGGCTTTGCCGCGCCGTTCTTGGGCTTCGGCGCGTCCGGTGTCCTTTGCCGCACGTTTCGCGCAGGGACGGCAGACGCCGCGGCCCGGCCCTGGCCGTTTTTCGGCGCCGCGGGCTGCGTCGGGCTGTCAGCGGCCAGGGCGGCTCGCGCTGGCTTCAACGGTTCCAACGCGACTTGGAAGGCTTCCAGGGGAGAAAGGCTGGGCGCCTCGCAAACCTCCCCGCCGGAAATTGGGCCAATTTCCGTGCCGTCCACGAACGAGGCGGAAACCGACAGCTTGTGCGTCTTGGCCGCGGCGCCGCGCAACCGGATGCGCAGGCCGAGGATGGGCAGCGACATGCCGCGGCTGCCGCAGAACTGCCCGCCCTCGGACCAGGGGGACTGCCAGTCGCGGCCCAGCACCGCTTGGTATTCGATGTCGGACGCGGCCACCCCGCCGTTGGGCATCAGGCCGAACCCCTCGATCCAGCGCTTGCTGCCGCGTTCGCCCATCCAGCGCCCGAGTCGGCCGGCGACGTCGCCACGCCCATAGATATGGGCGGCGACCTCGATGTCCTTGCCTTGCACGGGCGGCTCCGCGCGGTCCGGTGCCGGCTCGGCAGGCCGCGCCGGCACAGCCAAGCCTTCCGCACCGGCTTCGGCCAAACGGATGACCTGAAGCTTCGGGGCGTCCTGCTGGCCGGACGGGTCCTGGTAGATCGTCACCAGCACCGGCGCCGCGCCGCCTGTCACCCGGACCAGGGCCGCCCCGTTGCCGCCGCCCAGCCAGCCACCGGCGTTGAAGCCGCTGATGTCCACGGTCCCGTTCGAGCCGGCCGGCGCCGGGGCCGGCGACAGCCGCACGCCGGGCAGGCCTGTCGCCGCGTCAGGCGGCGGCGCGCCGGGACTGTTGAAGACGCAAAACAACCCGGCATCCAGCGTCATCAAATGCGCGGACACCTTGAGTTCGGTGATCATCTTGGATGCAGCAGTGCTGGACATCGCTCTCTCTCATGCTCATCGCCGTTCGGCGCAATGCGGATTCGCAGGGTTCATGAGGATAGCGACGACGTGAAGGAAGGTGCAAGCCGTGGTTGTAAAGATCCGGGCCGAAACACTCGTTGCAGGACGTGCGGTTGCAATCTCAGCAGCGCATCGTTCACCGACCGGGCCGGCAAGCCGAGCGGCAGCAGCCAGCCGCGGCCGGTCTGCCGGATTCGCTCGGCCTGTGCGCCCAGATCGAAGGCCGCAACCGCCAGCCCAGCCTCCCAGGCACGGCTCAGCGCGAAGCACCAGGTTTCCGGCCACACCGAGGGCAGGAAGGCGAGATGCGCCCCTTGTTCCCGGATCAGGGTAGCCGCGTCGGCTTCGGCATACTCGCCGGTGATGAACACCGGGCCGGCGTCCAGCATCCGCACGTCGTCCGCGGTGTAGCCCACGACGACGAACTCGATGGGCAGCGACCGTGCCCGGGCGTCCCGCACGCAGGCCAGCAGGACCTCGTAGCCCTTTTCCAACCCGATGGCCCCGACAACGCAGACCCGGCGGACGCCGCCGGACGGCATGGGCGCGGTCGGCGGGAACGCGCCATCCTCCCAGCTCTGCACGATGGGCGCTACGCCGGGAAAGTGCCGCCGAATGCGCGCCGCCGTGTCCGCGGACGGGACAACAACCTGGCGGGCCGACGCCAGGTCGGCGGCCGAGCGCGCCAGGAGCGCGGGCACGGTGATGTCTTCCTGCAACATGCTGCCGAGGTCGGCGACGCAGGCCTCGCAGCCCGCAACGTCGGGCTCCCCGCAATAGCGCCGGCCAGTGCTGACCAGCGCGATCCGCGGACAGAACCAGGCATAGTCGTGCACGAACAGATCGACCGGCAAGCGAAGCAGGCGCGCCAGTCCGAGCACCGCGTGGTCGTGGCCCAGCAGGTGGTGCAGTTCCAGGTGGCACGGCCTGTCGGGACGCAGCAGTTGCGCAAGCTCCGGCAGTTCGTCCGGAACGGCGTAGGTCAGGTTGGGATACGGAGCGTCCGCGGCCTCGACCCGACAGGTGTTCCGTCCCGGCGTGCCGGGGCGCAGCACGACGGGGCGCAGCCCGGCCGCCACGTGGGCCGCGCCGCGCTCCGTCGTGCTG
>CALMAB010000448.1 GCA_937858325.1 uncultured Acetobacteraceae bacterium | reverse complement strand
TGCTTGCGCCCGCCCTGCGGCGGCACGGAGGCGACGGTGCCCTCCATGATCTTCAGCAGCGCCTGCTGCACGCCCTCCCCGCTCACGTCGCGGGTGATGCTCGGGTTGTCCGACTTGCGGCTGATCTTATCGACCTCGTCGATGTACACGATGCCGCGCTGCGCCCGCTCCACGTTGTAGTCCGCGGCCTGCAGCAGCTTCAGGATGATGTTCTCGACATCCTCGCCGACATACCCAGCCTCCGTCAACGTGGTCGCGTCCGCCATGGTGAACGGCACGTCGAGGATGCGGGCTAGGGTTTGGGCCAGCAGGGTCTTGCCCGATCCGGTCGGACCCACCAGCATAATGTTGCTTTTAGCGATCTCGACGTCGTTGTTCTTGGCACCATGGGCCAGGCGCTTGTAATGGTTGTGGACGGCGACGCTCAGCACCTTCTTGGCATGGCTCTGGCCGATCACGTAGTCGTCAAGAACCTTGCAGATTTCCTTCGGGGTCGGCACGCCGTCCCGCGACTTGACGAGGTGCGTCTTGTGCTCCTCACGGATGATGTCCATGCAGAGTTCCACGCACTCGTCGCAGATGAACACTGTCGGACCCGCGATCAGCTTGCGGACCTCATGCTGGGACTTGCCGCAGAATGAGCAGTAAAGAGTGTTCTTCGAATCGCCGGACTTGCTCATGGACACTCCTGCCCCGCCGCCCGCAGGGACACTGGAAACACTAGACTCGGCTGCGCCCGACGGACAAGGCGGAACCATACGCGGACTGTCCGGCCGCGCCGGGCATGAGCCGGATAGCGGATCGCCGATGCACGATCAACGATCACTTGACATCCGCCTATGTGTGCCGCAGCCGCGGAGTTTGCAACGGCCCGGGATGCGGGCCTAAAGCTTCACAGGCTCCGTCGGCGCCGGGCGGTTCTCCACGACCTGGTCCACCAGGCCAAAATCGCGGGCTTCCTCGGCCGACATGTAGGTGTCGCGCTCCAGCTTGTCCTGGATGGACTCGAGCGTCTGGCCGGTATGGCGCACGTAGATCTCGTTCAGCCGCTTGCGCAGCGTCAGGATTTCGCGAGCCTGGATTTCAATGTCCGCCGCCTGGCCCTGCGCGCCGCCGCTCGGCTGATGCACCATGACGCGGGAGTTCGGCGTGGCATACCGCTTGCCCTTGGCGCCGGCGCACAGCAACAGGCTGCCCATGCTCGCGGCCTGGCCGATGCACAGCGTGCTGACGGGGCTGCGGATATACTGCATCGTGTCGTAGATTGCGAGGCCCGCCGAAACAACGCCGCCGGGGCTGTTGATATAGACGCTGATGTCCTTGCTGGGGTTGTCGCTCTCCAAAAAGAGCAGCTGCGCGCACATCACCGCGGCCACCTGGTCGAACACCGGGCCGGTCATGAAGATGATCCGCTCCTTGAGCAGGCGCGAGTAGATGTCGAACGCGCGCTCGCCGCGGGCGGTCTGCTCGACCACCATCGGGACCAGCGAGCTGTTGTAGATCTCGACCGGATCGCGATCCCTCATTCTATCCATACCCCCTCTTGCCGCCGCCGCGGATGGCCGGCGGCCCTGCCCAACATGGTCCACTTCTCCGCCGGTTCCAGGCGGCCCCGGCCAGTTGCCGGGGTGCCGCGCTACGCCGCCGGCTCAGCGTCTCCTGACTGTGACGCCGCCGGCTGAGCTTCCGTCGCCTCCGATGCCGTCGCCTCCGGCTCCGCCGCCAGCTCCTCCGGGGTCACGGTCTTATCCTCGACCTTGGCCAGGTCGAGAATGAAGTCCACCACCTTGTCCTCGAAGATCGGGCCGCGCAGCCCGTCCGCCGCCTGCGGGTTCTTGCGGAAGAACTCCATTACCTGGGCTTCCTGCCCCTGGTAGCGGCTGGCCTCCGTCCGCATGGCCCGCAGCATCTCGTCCTGCCCGACCTGCACGCCGTTGACCCGGCCGATCTCGGACAGCAGCAGGCCCAGCCGCACCCGGCGCTCCGCGATGGCGCGGTACTCGGCCTTCAGCGTGTCCTCGTCCTTGCCCTTGTCCTCGTCGTCGCCCTTGCCCTCTTTCAGGTCGTTCTTGACCCGCTGCCAGATGGAAGCGAACTCGCCCTCCACCATGCTCGGGGGCACCATGAAGTCCGCGCCTTTGGCCAGGCTGTCCAGCAGGTCGCGCTTGATCCGCATCCGGCTCACCTGGTCGTACTCGCGCTGCATCTGCTGGGCGATCAGCTTGCGCAGGTCCTCCAGGTTCTCGAACCCGAGCTTCTCCGCCAAGGCGTCGTCGATGGCCAAGGGTTTCGCCTGCTGCAGGGCGCCCGCCTTCAGGTCGAAGGTGGCGTGCTTCCCGGCCAACTCCTTGTTGCCGTACTCCTCCGGGAACGTCACCTGGATTTGGCGCTCCTCGCCGGGCCGCATCCCCTCCATGCCTTCGGAGAACCCGGGGATGAAGCCGCTGCCGCCCAGCTCGACCGGCATCGCGGTGCCGGTGCCGCCCGGGAACTCGACGCCGTCCACCTTGCCCACATAGTCCACCGTCAGCGTGTCGCCGGTGCGGGCGCCCCGGTCCTCCGTGACCGGCTCCAGCTCGCGCTGGCGGGAAGCGATCTCGTTCAGCGCCTTGTCGATGGACTCGGGCGTCGGCTCGGCGCGCAGCCGGGTCAGCGCGACCGCGCCGAAGTCCGGCATCGGCACCTCCGGCAACAGCTCGACCTCGACGTTGAACTGCAGGTCCTGCTTGTCGCCCGGCGAGGTCACATCCACCTTCGGCTGCGTGGCGGCGCGCAGCCCGCGGTCAGACAGCACCTGCTGCGTCGCCGAGTTGACGCTCTCCTCCAGCACCTCGGAGTCGATGGCGGAGCCGTAACGCTGGCGGACCACGGTCATCGGCACCTTGCCGGGGCGGAAGCCCGGCAGGCGCACGGTCTTGCCGATCTCGGCCAGCCGCGCCGTGCGCTTGCTTTCCACGTCGGCCATCGGCACGACCACGGAGTAGCCGCGCTTCAAGCCCTCGGAAAGCGTCTCGGTCACCTGCATCTGCACCCGGTCCTTTTAACCCTAGCCACCCGTGTCGTCCGCGCCATGGTGCGGGCGAAGGGACTTGAACCCCCACGGCTTGCGCCACCAGATCCTAAGTCTGGCGTGTCTACCATTCCACCACGCCCGCATGCGGACATCAGGCGGCGCGTGTAGCGCACCCAAGGGTGTGGGACAAGGCGGCGCCTCAGCCGAGCAAGGCCTGGGCGCAGGCGTCCAGGATCGCGTCGGCGTCCAGGCCGTACTCGCGGTAAAGGTCCGGCAAGTCGCCGCTTTGGCCGAAATGGTCCGGACCCAAGGGCACCACGCGGTGTCCGAGCACCCCACCCATCCAGGAATGCGCGGCCGGGTGGCCGTCCAGCACCGTCACCAGGGCGGCGCCGCGGGCGAGCGGGGCAAGCACCCGCTCGATATGCGCCTGCGCGGGCTGGCCGGTGCGCCGGGTGCGGGCGGCGTGGAGCCAGCCGGCGTGCAGGCGGTCCGGGCTGGTGATCGCCAGCAGCCCGGCACCGGGCACCTCCTCCCGCAGCTCGGCAAACGCGGCCTCCGCTTCCGGCGCCACGGGACCCTGGTAGGCCAGCGCGATGCGCCCGCCCGGCTCCGGCGCCACGACCCAATGCGCGCCGGCGATCACGGCCTCGGGATCGAGGCTGCGGGCGGGCTGCTCCAACTGCCGGGTGGACAGCCGCAGCCACACGGCCGAGCCGTCCGGCGCCTGCATGTGGACGAGCGCATGGCGCAGCAGGATCGCAAGCTCGTCCACATGGGCCGGCTCGAAGGAGGCGAGCCGGTCGGCGGCCATGCCGATCAGCGGCGTGTTGATGCTCTGGTGCTGCCCGCCCTCCGGCGCCAGCGTGATGCCGGACGGGGTGCTGACCAGGAGGAAGCGTGCGTCCTGGTAGCAGGCGTAGATCAGCGCATCGAGGCCGCGGTTCACGAACGGGTCATACACCGTGCCGATGGGCAGCAGCCGCGCCCCGGTCAGGCTGTGCTGCAGCCCGGCCGCCGCCAGCAGGAGGAACAGGTTCTGCTCGGCGATGCCCAGCTCGACGTGCTGGCCGGTCGGCGCCATGCCCCAACGCTGCGCGCTGGCCAGCTTCGCGTCGCGGAACACGTCGTTGCGGGTGTGCCGGTCGAACACCCCGCGCCGGTTCACCCAAGGGCCGAGGTTGGTGGAGACCGTGACATCCGGGCTGGTGGTGACGATGTGCCGGGCCAGCTCGGCGAAGTCGCCCTGCGGCCGCCCGATCTCCGCCAGGATGTCGCCGAACCCCGATTGCGTGCTGGCCCGGCGCCCCGGCCCGCCCGACACCGGCAGCGCCGCCGGCACCGCGATCACGGGCGTGGACAGGCTGCGCCCGGCGGGCGTCAATGGTTGGGCGAACGGCGCCGCGTCGATCACGGCGCGGAGTTCCGCGGGCGACAGGTCCAGCCCTTCCGCCACGTCCCATTCATGGCCGGGCCGGATCCGCATGGCCTGCTGGAAGAACGCCATCTGGTCACGGGACATCAGGCCGGAATGGTTGTCCTTGTGCCCGGCGAACGGCAGGCCCATGCCCTTGATCGTGTAGGCGATGAAGCACGTCGGCTGGTCGCCCGCCGCGTCCGCCAAGCGGAACTGCTCGATCAGCGTGTCCACGTCGTGGCCGCCGAGGTTGGTCATCAGCTCGGCCAGCTCGTCGTCCGACATGGGATCGAGGATGGCGCGCACGCCGGGCTCGCGCCCAAGCTCCGCTAGCAACGCCTGCCGCCAGGCCGCCCCGCCCTGGAAGGTGAGCGCCGAGTACAGGCTGTTCGGGCAGTCGTCGATCCAGCGGCGCAGCGCCTCGCCGCCCTCCCGGGCAAAGGCGGCCTGCAGCAGCCGGCCATACTTCAGGGTGACGACGTTCCAGCCCATGTCGCGGAACAGGCCCTCGATGCGGCCGAACAGCCGGTCGGGCACCACGCTGTCGAGGCTCTGCCGGTTGTAGTCGATCACCCACCAAACGTTGCGGACGTCGTGCTTCCAGCCCTCGAGCAGCGCCTCGTAGATGTTGCCTTCGTCCAGTTCCGCATCGCCGGCAATCGCCACGTGCCGGCCGGGCGGCAGGCCGCCGTCCAGCCCGTGCAGCCGCACGTAGTCCTGCATCAAGGAGGCGAAGCTGGTCAGCGCCACGCCGAGGCCGACCGACCCGGTGGAGAAATCGACCTCCGGCCCGTCCTTGGTGCGGCTCGGGTAGCTTTGGATGCCGCCCATCTGGCGCAGCGTGGACAGACGCTCCGCCCGCTCGCGGCCGAGCAGGAGGTTGATGGCGTGGAACACCGGGCCGGCGTGGGGCTTCACGGCAACCCGGTCCTGCGGGCGCAGCACCTCGAAGTACAGCGCCGTCAGGATGCTGATGCAGGAGGCGCAGCTCGCCTGGTGCCCGCCGACCTTGAGGCCGTCGCGGTTGGGGCGGATGTGGTTGGCGTGGTGCACCATCCAGGCCGACAGCCACAGCAGCTTCTTCTCGATCTCGCGCAGCCCGGCGATGCGCGGGGACGCTTCCCGGATGATCGGGTTTGGTGCGTTCATTCTCTGCTCCCCCTTACGCCCAGCCTACTCACGCCCAGCCGCGCGCCATGCGGCGCACCACGGTGCTGGCGTTGCGCTTGCCGTCACCGGCGTAGTCCTCGTGGTATTCCTCGATCTTCGCCGGGTCGTAAAGGTAGTTCACCATCAGCGTGGCGCTTTCCCGCACGCCCTTGCCGCCGGTGTCCGCCCCCATGATGATCCGCTCCACCCGGGCGCCGTTCGACAGGTGGAAATGCGCCACCGGGTCGAGCGCCCGGCTGCCCCGGGCTTCCACCATCAGGTAGCGTGCGGCCAGGCGCGTCAGCACCGGCTCGGCCGTTTTCTGCAAGGCCGGGTCGCGGAACCAGCCCCGCTGCTTGAGGATGGCGTCAAGTGCCTGCATCCCGGTGCCGTTCACGGACGCGCCCCCGGGCGCCGCGGCGCGCAGGCTGGTGGCCTCCTCCTCGCTCAGCAGCGCCGGGTCGCTCTCCGCCAGCTTGGCGCCGAGCCACTTGCCGAAGCCAGGGATCGGCGACAGGGTGGCAAACGTCTTGAGGTTGCGGAACTCGGCCCCCAGCAGCTCGACGACCCGCTTGATCAGGAAGTTGCCGAAGCTGATGCCGGCCAGGCCGCGCTGGCAGTTGCTGATGGAGTAGAAGATGGCGGTGTCGGCCTCCTTGGGGTCGAGCAGCGGCGCCTTCTTGTCGAGCAGGCGCTGCACGCTGTCGGCCAGGCCGCGCACCAACGCCACCTCCACGAAGATCAGCGGCTCGCTCGGCATCCGGTGGTGGAACAGGGCGTAGCAGCGGCGGTCGCTGTCCAGGCGGTTCTTCAGGTCGCTCCAGGACCGGATTTCGTGCACCGCCTCGTAGCCGACCAGGCGCTCCAGCAGCACGGCCGGACTGTTCCAGTCGATGCGCTGCAGTTCCAGGAAGCCCACGTCGAACCAACTGGCCAACAGGCCGCGCATGTCGCTGTCCAGCGCCGCCAGGTACGGGTCGGTGCGGGTCAGCTCCAGCAGCGTGGCGCGCAGGTCTACCAGGAACTTCATGCCGTCCGGGATGGTGGTGAACTGCGTGAGCAGGCGGACCCGCGGCGGCTCCAACGCGCGGCGCAGCCGGACCTTGGCGGTGGCGCGCTCGGCGGGGTCGGTGGCGGACCGCATCGCCTCATAGGCCCGGGCCACCGCTTCCGGGTCGCTGTCAAACGAGGCGAGGTCGCGCAGGAAGGCTTTGCGCCCCTCGGCGTCCAGGACCAGGTAGGCCTGGGCGAGCTTCGCCGCGCGGTTGCGGGCGCTGACCTCGCCGCCGCGCGCATCGAGGCAGGCGCGCATCTGGCTGGCGATGCCCTGGTCTTCGTCGGTGGACACGCGGTCCGCCATGTCGCGCCACACCGTCGTGATCCGGCGGATCGCACGGTCGAACAGGCCGGTCGGCGCGGTGATGTCACTCATAAGGACGGCTCCCTGCCGCACGAAGTTAGCACGGCGGCCCGCCGGCGCCAGAGGCGCGGGCATCACGGCAGGGCGGCCGCCGTGCTAACTT
>CALMAB010000447.1 GCA_937858325.1 uncultured Acetobacteraceae bacterium | reverse complement strand
GTGCAGGCGGCCAGCCCGGCGTTGAGCGCGTCCACGATCCCGCCGTTCGGCCGGCGGACCGGCACCACCCGGCCGTCCGCCGCCGCCAGGCGCTCCACGATGGCCTGCGTGTCATCGGTCGAGCCGTCGTTGACCACGATGATCCGGATGTCGCGCAGCGTCTGCGCCTGGATGGACGCGACGGCGCTTTCCACTGTTTCCGCCCCGTTGAACACGGGGATCACGACGTCGATGATCGGGTTCGGCACCACGCACTCCCACCAGTCAGGTCGTCAAGGTCGTTGCAACCCGATAGCGGATAGCTTGCGCCTGCGCCGACGCGCCACCGCACAACGGCCCACATCGCGGCGAGTTGATAATCAACATGCTTGGAACACAGACGGACGCTCTGTGGTCATGTTGCGTTACGAGTCATACCTGAGTGGCATACGCTGCACTTGCGAATACCGTTGTTGTCCGACGCAAGGGCGTCGCGGCTCATCGGGCTGAACCGGGCGGTTCCTACTCCGGCGGGAACATCGCGCGTTCGACCAGCGCGCACACGACGTGCGCCGCCACGATGTGGAGCTGCTGGATCACGGGCGTGCGGGCCGATGGCACCTGCAGCAGCAGATCGCAATGCTCGGTCATGGGACCGCCCTGCGCGCCGGCGAAGCCGATGCAGCGAAGCCGCTTGTCCCGCCCGGCGGCGAAGGCCCGCAGGACGTTGGCCGAGGTGCCGGAGGTGGAAATGCCGAGCAGCACGTCGCCGGGCTGCCCGAGGGCGAGCACCTGGCGCTCGAACACGCGGTCAAACCCGTAGTCGTTCCCGGCGGCGGTGAGCACGGACGTGTCCGTGGTGAGCGCGATGGCCGCCAGCGGCGCGCGGTCATACATCAAGCGCGACACGAACTCGCCCGCGATGTGCTGGGCATCGCCGGCGCTCCCGCCGTTGCCGCAGGTCAGGAGCTTGCCGCCGCCGCGCAAGGAGGCGGTGATGGCGTCCGCCATGTCGGCCAGCACCTGGCGCTGCTTCGCGTCGCCGCAGAACGCCTGGGTCGCCTGCAGGGTCTCGTCCAGGTATGCGTCGATGAAGCTCATGGCGCGTGTTCTAGGCTGCTACGGGGCGGGGCGCCACCCTACGCCCCCAGGCCCTGCGCCCGATGACCGTGGAGCTAGGCATTGGCCCGAATGTTCATATAAGCACTCCCGCTCCCCGCATCCGTCCCGAACGACACGCCAAGCCGCCCCGTCAAGTCCGCCCGCGTGAAGCCCGGCAGCGTCAGCAGCACCTCCGGCCGGCCCGCCGCCTGCGCCACGAGCGTCAGGCCGGTGGCCCCGGCGGCGCCCGCCCCGTCCAGCCAGTTGATCTGGAACCCGGACTGCGACACCCCCCACAGCGTCACGGCGTCTGCGGCGTGGAAGTTGGCCGCCGGGCGCCAGGTGGTCGCGGTGGCGCCGCGCTCATCGACGAAGAACACGTCCCGGCCACTGCCGCCGGTCAGGAAGTTCGACCCGGCGCCCCCGTCCACCACGTTGTTGCCGCTGCTGACCGCAATCGCGTCCTGCCCGCCGCCGGTGTGGATGAACCAGTTCGGCGTGGACACGGACACGTTCAGGTTGTCCGGCGTGATGTTGATGTACTGCCGCTGCACGCTGCCCACCGGCCCGGTATAGGGCTGCCCCTTCGCCGCCACCGGGCGGCCCGCCGTGGTGTCCACGGCCGCCAGCACCGGCACGCCGCTCAGTTGCTGCTCCGCCAGGTCGGCGATGGCCCCGTGCCCGGTTTCCGTCGGATGCACCCCGTCGAAGAACAAGTACTGGTCCTGGGCCGCGGTCCCGCTCACCGCGAGGGCGCCGCTGTTGAAGGTGCCGTTGTCGCCGGTGTAAACCGGCGTCGTCGCGTTGGTGAGGCCGTAGGCCGCCGGGTTGGCGATGGCGTCGTTCAGCAGGGTGTAGGAGTCCACCACCAGGATGCGGGACCCGCTGGCGCTGGCGATGCCGGCAAGCTGGCTGCCCAGCGCCGCGTTGTAGGCGCTGGAGATCTGGGTGGCCTCGGTCTCGATGGCCGTGGGCACCGTGCCGGTCTGCGCTTCCCGCCTGGTCACGTCCGGTATCTTGCCGAGGTCGGGCACGTTCATCACCAGCAGGGTCTTCGCGCCGGCGCCCACGATCTGCTGCACGAAGCCGACCGCGTTGGCCACCGCCGCGTTCACGTCGGCAGCCTGCTGCTGCGCGGTCAGGCCAGGGGTGGACAGGATGGCGAGCAGGTCGTTCGCGCCCACCGACAAGGCGTAGAGCGCGTTGGCCGACGGGTTCGGCACCTGGGCCTTGAACTGCGCAAGCTGCGTCGGGAGGGAGATGGCGAGGATCGCCGGGTCGGAGTCCTGCGGCGTCGGCCCGGTCAGCGCGCCGCCATAGGCGAAGTCCGTGCCGCCCGCCAGGCTGGGCGCCAGCGGGCCGAGGCCGAGGGCGACCGACACGTCCTGCACCCAGGTCGGGCCGTTGCTGAACACGTTGGCGCTGACCCCGTTGTTTTGCACGCCGTAGTAGGGCGGCGACACCGGCCGGGTCGTGCCCGTCAGCGTGCGGGAGGAGATCGACAGGTTGCCCCCGTCGGACAGGCTGTCGCCGAACGCATACAAGGCGCTGAAGCTGGGCAGCGCCGAACCTTGCGGCATGGACGGGATCCTCCTCTGGTCCCTTGATGAAGCGCGAGGACGGCCGCGCGGTCAATATCCGGTCAATCGACCCAAAGCCCGCGCCTGCGGTGCCAGTCCTCGATGGCCTCCTCGGGGTAAAGGTCGAAGCAGGCGTCGCCGGCGCCGACCTGCGGCTGCACCCAGGACGGCTTGAACCGCAGCATCAGGTGGACCGACGACGGCGGCGTGGGCAGCGGGCTGTCGATCGCGGAGGCGAAGGGGTGGACCAGCTCGGGCCATTCCGGCGAGAACAGCCACAGCGCGGCCGCGCAGCGCGCACAGAAATGGCGCTCCGCGGTGGACAAGCGGCACGCGCCGTCGTCCCCCATGATCTCCGCGTGGAACACCCGCTTGGCGTCCCCGTCCGCTTCCACCTGAAGCGAGCGGGCGTCAGCGCCCAGGTTGATGGCGTAGCCGCCGCCCCCCGCCGTCTTGCGGCAGATCGAGCAGTAGCACCGCTGGTAAGGCTGCGGCGTGTGGCTGTCGCAGCGGAAGCGGACCGCGCCGCAGCGGCATGAGCCTTCAAGCGTCAACGGCATGGCGCGCCCTCCCCAGCCCTGACCCGGCGGCGTTCATTGCAGGCCGGCGAGCACGGCGGCCGGGTGCTCGCCAAGCTCGGCCGCCTGCCAATCACGGCGCCGGGCAAACAGCTCGATCAGCGCCGCGGTGTCCCCGTCGCGGCCCATCCCCGCCGCAGCGGCCACGCGCCCGTCCTTCACGTAATAGGCGAGGAACTCCGGCTTGCCGAGGTCGCCGTGCAGCACGACGTCGTCCCACTCCGTCGCATGGCCCACGTAGTCGAGGCGCTTCATGTACTGGATGGTCCAGAAGAACGGCACCGCGTCGTAGCTTGCGTCCCGGCCCAGCATGTTGAGCGCCGCCACCCGGCCGTGCTGCTGCGCCACGCGCCAATGCTCCACCCGGATCGGCTCGCCGTTTCCGCGGTCCGGGAAGCTGGCGATGTCGCCCGCGGCGTACAGCCCGGGGGCGACGCACAGGGCCGAATCGACAACGAGGCCGCCGTCGTCGCGCCGGTCCAAGCCCTCGGCGTAGGCGGTGGCGGGCTTGACCCCGAAGCCGACCACGACGAGGTCCGCGGCGATCCGCTCCCCACCCTCCAGCACCACGCCGGACACGGAGCCGTCCCCTTCCAGCGACGCCACCTCGCGGCCCAGCCGGAACGCCACGCCCTGCCGCTCGTGCAGGCCGACAAAGGCTTGGCCGACCTGCTCGCCCAACTGCTTGGCGAAGGGCACCGCCTCCTTGCCGACCACCACGACATCCAGCCCGCGCTCCCGCAGGCTCGCCGCCACCTCCATGCCGATGAAGCTGGCGCCCAGCACCACGGCGCGCTCGCTGCGCTCGGCCTGCGCCAGGATGGCGTCGGCGTCGGCGCGGCTGCGCAGGGTATGGACATGGCGCAGCCCGGCGCCGGGGACCGGCGGCAGCACGGGCGCTGCGCCCGTCGCGAGCAGGGCGGCGTCGTAGTCCAAGACAGTGCCGTCCGCGCAGGTGATCCGGCGGGCCTCGGCGTCGATGCGCGCAACCTCCGCCGTGCGCCGCTCGATCCGGTGCTCGCGGTAGAAGGATTGGGACTGCAACGGCGACTTCTCCGCGCCCTTCCGGCCGGACACGGCGTACTTGCTGAGCACGGTCCGGTCGTAGGGCACGCGGTTCGCCGGGTCGAGCATGACGACCCGGCCCGTGAAGCCTTCTTCGCGCAGGGTCTGCGCCGCCACCGCCCCCGCGCCGCCCGCGCCGACGATGACGAAGCAGCGCCCGTCGGGCACGGCCGGCGGCGCGGCGGGTGCGGGGGCCGGCTTGCTCACAAGGATGCGGCCCGCGTC
>CALMAB010000446.1 GCA_937858325.1 uncultured Acetobacteraceae bacterium | reverse complement strand
GGTGGCGGCGGTGCTGACGGGCGCGGACGCCGCGGCGGCGGGATACGACCGCGGCAAGGCGGCGCTGCCCTACAAGGGGCGAAACGGCACCGCGCTGCTGACGCCGCAGGCCCCGGCCTTGGCGCAGGACCATGCCCGCTACGTCGGCGACCCCGTGGCGCTGGTGGTCGCCGAAACCGCGGCGCAGGCGCAGGACGCGGCGGAGCTGGTGTCGGTCGAATACGAGACGTTGCCCGCCGTGTCCGACATGGACGCGGCGCTGGCGGAGGGTGCGCCGCAGATCCACCCGGACGTGCCCGGCAATCTCTGCTTCGACTACGAGTACGGCGACGCCGCCGCGACGGAGGCCGCCTTCGCCGCTGCGGCGCACGTCGTCCAACTGGATCTGACCAGCGACCGCGTCGTGGGCAACCCCATGGAGCCGAAGGCGGCGCTGGCGCGGTGGGACGGCGACGTGCTGGAGCTTTGGACGGCGACGCAGGGCATGGTGGCGCTGCGGGACTCGCTGTGCGGCCTGACCGGACTGCCGCCGGGCCAGGTGCGGGTGCGGGCGCAGGACGTGGGCGGCGGCTTCGGCATACGCGGCCCAGCCTATCCCGAGCACGCGGCGCTGGCGCTGGCGGCCAAACGGGCGGGCCGCCCGGTGAAGTGGACCGCGACCCGGTCCGAAACCTTTCTCAGCGACTATCATGGCCGCGGCCTGCGGATGCATGGCGAATTGGCGCTGGACGCGGCGGGCCGGTTCCTGGCCATCCGGCATCGGTGGGTGTGTGATCAGGGCGCCTATCCCGTCGCGACCGGGCCGCTCATCAGCACGCTCAACCCGGCCATGATGTGCACCGGTCCTTACCGCATCCCCGCCGTCCACGGCCGGCACCGCCTGGCGCTGACCAACACCGTGCCGATCACCGCCTACCGCGGCGCCGGGCGCCCGGACATGGCCTACGCCGTCGAGCGGCTTGTGGAGGAGGCGGCGCGGCAACTCGGCCATGACCGGCTGGCGCTGCGCCGGCTGAACCTGCTGCCGGCGGACGCCTTTCCCTACACCCTGCCCACGGGCGGGCCGATGGCCGCGACCTATGACAGCGGCGACTACCCGGGCTTGCTGGACATGGCGGCGGAGGCGGCGGACTGGGCCGGGTTCGAGGCGCGCCGGGCCGAGGCCGCCGGGCGCGGCAAGCTGCGCGGCATCGGCCTGGGCGTGTTCGTGGAACCCTCCGGCGGGGTGGTGCCGCGCGACGAGGTGGCGATCACCTTCGACACGGAGGGCGGCGTGCGCGTCCACAACGTCACCCATTCCTCGGGCCAAGGGCACGAGACGGTGTTCCCCGAGATCGTCGCCGGCGTCCTTGGCCTTGACCCGGCGGCGATCACGCTGCACCAGGGCGACCCGGACGGCCCGGCGCTGTTCGGCGGCGGCGCCTTCGCGTCCCGCTCGATGCTGTCCCACGGCGCCGCCACCGCCGTCGCGGCGCGGGAGGTGGTGCGCAAGGGCCTGGACCTGGCCGCCGACGCGTTGGAAGCCGCCGCGGCCGACATCGAGTATCAAGCCGGCGCCTACCGCATCGTCGGCACCGACCGGTCCGTGACGCTGCTGGAACTGGCCCGCCCGGCGGAGGGACAGGAAAGCGGCCCGCTGGACACCACCACCACCCTGCCGGCCGGCCGCGCCTTCCCGTCCGGCGCGCACGTCGCGGAGGTGGAGGTTGATCCGGACACCGGGGAAGTGTCGCTGCAGCGCTACGTCGCCGTGGATGATTGCGGCGTGGTGCTGAACCACACCCTGCTGGACGGGCAGATCATGGGCGGCATCGCGCAAGGGCTGGGCCAGGTGCTCGGCGAGCAGTGCGTGTATGACGAGGGCGGGCAACTTCTGTCCGGCAGCTTCATGGACTACGCGATGCCGCGCGCCGAAATGCTGCGCGGCATTGCCCTGATGGAGCGCCCGGTGCCGTCGCCCAACAACCCGCTGGGGGTGAAGGGCGCCGGGGAGGCGGGGACCACCGGGTCGCTGCCGGCGGCGATGAACGCGGTGCTGGACGCGCTGCGCCCGGCGGGCGTGCGGCGCCTGGACATGCCGGCGTCGGCGCAGCGGGTCTGGGCGGCACTGCGGGCGGCATCGGCCTGATTGGGACGGCACGCGCATCGCCGGGTGGTCGCGACCGTCTCGATCCACACGGCTACGGTATGGCAACCAACACGTCGCTGCCCTCGATCTTTACCGCATAGGTTCGGAGAGCCTCGGTCACTGGCGCCCCCATTCCCTTGCCCGTGCAGAACCACGCGTCGCCGACACGATGCAAGGCGGGCTTTCGCCCCGTGACCTCGATCGGCAGCACTTTGCCGTCAAGCAGGTCGTCTGTTCCAGCGACACGCGTCCAGTTCACGGCGTGCATGTGCTGTCCTTGCAGTGGCTTCCCGGCGGCCACCACGCTCTGGAACGGGGGTGCCCTGAGCCGCGGGCGATCAGGCTACCGGCATCGCCCCGATCAGCAACCCGCGAGCATCGGAATGGTCGGCACCGGCCGGGGCCGGTCGATCCGCATGTTTCCGCAGATCCTGATGGCGCGCTGGCTCGGCCTCACCGACACCTATTTAACGCCTGGTGGTCCCGGAGCCGTGCCTGCGGGCTTCGGCGTCCCTGAAACACGAGGACGCCGCGGGCGCCAGCCCAGGCAGGCGCCCATGCCGCAATGGCCATGCGCGGGGCCGGGTTCGCCGGCCGCGTCCTTTCGGCGAAAAACCCGACCGCCCTGCCGGAGCCGCCCGCCCTTGTCCACGCGGAACCGCGGTGCGCCGAGCGTGGGGTGAAGCGGCTCGGGACATCGGCCGTGCCGGCCGGCCCGGCGGCGCCACTGCAACGCTTGCTGCGCCGGTGGCCGATGCGGGCAGGTGTTCAGCCCCGCTGTTCAAGAAGAGGCAAGGGCTGCCGCGAGGTGCCGCGCGCAGCGCAGCGCCAGCGCGGTCACGGTGCTGGTTGGGTTGACGACGCCGCCGGTCGCGAAGCTGCTGCCATCGACGACGTAAAGGTTCGGCACCTCCCAGCTTTGGTGCCATCGGTTCACGACGGAGCTGCCAGGATCGCTCCCCATGCGGCAGGTGCCCAGCATGTGCCAGGCCGGGGTGCGGTAAACGCCGTCCTCCATGTAGTCGTTGACCGCCGTGTCGAACGCATCGACGCTTTGCGCCAGGTCGCGCAGCCGCTCGATGCCGTAGCGCATCATGCGCAGATCGTTCTCGTGCGGCACGTAGTGCAACCTGGCCGCCGGCAGCCCGTCGCTGTCCACCTCCGTCTGCGACAACGTGACGCGGTTGGACGCCTGCGGCAGGTCGTCGCCGATGGCAAAGGCGCCGAAGCTGTGCCCGAAACGGCGCGCGAACCAGGCGTGGTGCGCGGCGCCCCATGGCGCCGGGCGCTGGCTGAACGCGCCGATGGCGGCCGTGCCGGCGGGACCGGTGCGCGCGACGTTGAAGTTGAAGCCGTTGACGAAGCCACGGGACACGTCGGTCTCGGCAAACTCGCTGCTGATGATCGCGCCCGAATTGCCGACGTGGCTGTCAATCGGCTGGTCCACCCAAATCTCCGCCGCGACCAGCGTATGGTGCAGCAGGTAGCGGCCAACCACGTCGTTGGCGTTGGCGAGGCCTCGCGGATGCCGGGCGCTTTCGGACAGCAGCAGCAGGCGCGGGCTGCCGACGCCGTTGGCGGCAAGGACCACCACGGCGGCGTCCTGCTGCACCCGCGTGCCTGTCGTGCGGTCGATGTAAACGGCGCCGGTGGCGCGTCCGTCCGGCCCGGTCTCGATCCGCTCCACCCGCGCGCCGGGCCGCAGCGCCGCCCCGGCCGCCAGCGCCTTGGGCCACAGCGTGATCGACATCTTCGCCATCGAGCCGCGCGGGCAGCCGGAGCCGCAGTTGCCACAGCCGTTGCAGGCAGCCCGGCCATCATAGCTGTCCGAGATGATCCCCGCCGGCATCGGCCACCAATGCCAATCGAGCCGCTCGAACCCTTGGGCAATCGTCCGCCCGCTTTTGCGCATTGGCAGCGGACCCAACGGATACGGCGCCCGCGGCGGCATGGCGGCGTCCCCGGTCAGGCCGCTCACGCCCACCAGCCGGTCGGCCTCGTCGTAGAACGGCGCCAGGTCCTCATAGGTGATGGGCCAGTCCGGGGCGAGGCCGTGCTCCCGGCCCTTGCGGAAGTCGGACGGGCGGAACCGCGGCCACAGCGCCGCGAACACGTTGGTGGAGCCGCCGACGCCGTTCCACATCAGCGCATGCGACTGCCCACCCTCGACCGGGTAATCGTCGGGGCCGCGGCGGAGGCTCGGCTCCGGGTTCCAGCGGTTCTGGCGTTGATACTGGAAGTCGTCGCTGTAGTGCGGATGCTGCGCCGGCTCGGTCCACCCGCCTTGGTCCAGGCAGACCACCCGCAGCCCCGCCTGCGCCAGCACCAGGCTGCACACCGCGCCGCTCGCCCCGGCACCGATCACCAGGACGTCCACCGGGTCGGGCTTGCTCATGGCGTTGCCTCCAGGCCAAGCTGTCTTGTATCGACGGACTGCACCTCCTCCGTCGCGATCCAGTGTCCCCGCGCATGGCGCGGCGCGTCTGCGGCGGCATCGAACGGCTCCGCCGGGTAGCCCTCCGGCAGTGGCGCGTCGTTGTAGCGGAAGCCGAGCGCGCGGATGGCCGCAATGACGCCGGGCTGCTCGTAATAGGTCAGGTAGGCGTACTTGCGCACCTCGTCGAACAGCTTCGGCTCGCTCGCCTCCAGCCGCGCCACGGCATCGTGCCAAGCCTCTGCATCGTCCGGCAGCGCGCCTTGTGTGTGCAGCCCCGTGTGGAGGCGGCCGAGCAAGGCCGCGTCCGCGGCGTTCAAGCGCGCGGCGAGCGGCCCGGCCATTCCCGTGGCGCTTGCGGCCGGGAAGCCGTGCCCGCCGGGGAGCAGCGTGTCGATCAGTCCGCGAAGCATGTCGTCGTCAGGGGTCAACCCGTTCCTCCCATTCACGCGGCGCGGCGCTATGCACGGTGCGCAACCGCCTCGGCCACGCCATCCCGGACCCGCGCCCCGCTTGGCGGTGCCAACGCGCCGGTCCGCTTGCCGTTGTCCGCATTGAACACCGACACGCTCCCGCGCGGCACGGCGAGCGTGAGCGGTTCGCCGGGTTGGTGGGTGCGCGGGTCCGGGCAGGTCGCCTTGACCAAGCTGCCGTCGGCCAGCGTCACGTCGAGGAACGTCACCGGCCCGGCCGGCTCGATCAGCGTCAGCGTGCCCTCAACCGTCAGGTCGTCCGGGCCGGGGCGGCGCGTGGGCGACAGGTCGTACGGGCGGACGCCGAGCAGGCTGCTCGCCGCCATGCCGCCGCCCGCCACCGGGCCGGGCAGGAAGTTCATCTGCGGGCTACCGATGAAGCTCGCGACGAACTGGTTGGCGGGTTCGCGATACACCGTCATCGGCTCGGCGAACTGCTGCAGCACGCCCGCGTCCATCACGGCGATGCGGTCGGACAGCACCATCGCCTCCTCCTGGTCGTGGGTGACGAACACGACGGTCATGCCCAGTTCCCGCTGCAGCCGCTTGATCTCGGTCCGCATCCGCACGCGGAGGCTGGCGTCAAGGTTGGACAGCGGTTCGTCCATCAGGAGCGCCGCCGGGTTGCGCACGATGGCGCGGCCCACCGCGACCCGCTGCCGCTGTCCGCCCGACAGTTCGGCAGGCGACCGGTCGAGCAGCGCTTCCAGACCGAGCAGCTCCGCCGCCCATGCCACCTGCTTCTGGACCGTTTGCGCCGGCAGCCGCTGCTGCTGCAAGGGGAAGGCGATGTTCTCCCGCACCCGCATGTGCGGATACAGCGCGTAGTCCTGGAACACGAGCGCGATGTTGCGGTCGCGCGGCGGGATGCGCCCCATGTCCTGCCCATCCAGGCGGATCGCGCCCCCGCTGATCTCCTCCAGCCCGGCGATGCAGAACAGCAGCGTGCTCTTGCCGCAGCCGGACGGGCCGAGAAAGGACACGAACTCGCCGTCCCGGATGTCGAGGTCCAGGCCCTGCAACACCGGCAAGGCGCCGTAGCTCTTGGACACGTCGCGGATGGAGATGGATGCCATGCGGCCCTCCCGGTTCAGCCCTTGACCGAGCCGGACAGCGCGCCCTGCACCAGATAACGCTGGAACAGGAAGGCCACGGCCACGGGCGGCGCGACCGACAGCACGGTGGCCGCGAACAGCGGGCCGTAGGTGTAGAACTGCGCCTGGCTCAGGAACCCCGCCAGGATCACCGGGATGGTCTGCGCCCGCGGCGTCGAGGTCAAGATCAGCGCGAACAGGAACTCGTTCCAGCTCGCCAGGAAGCAGAAGATGGCGGTGGCGACGATGCCGGGCCGCACCACGGGGAGCAGGATCTTCCACAGCGCCTTGAGCCGCGAGCAGCCATCGATCAGCGCGGCGCGGTCCAGGCTGCGCGGCACGCCCTCGAAGTAGGAGCGCATCATCCAGGTGCTGAGCGGCAGCAGGAAAGAGCAGTATGACACCATCAGCGCCGTGCGCGTATCGATCAGCCCGGCGGCGCGGAAGCCGATGAAGAACGGCAGCACCAGGGTCAGCCCCGGCGTCATGCGGGTCAGCAGCAAGGCCCAAAGCGAGAGCTTGAATGCCGGCGTCTTGTCGTGCCGGGCAAAGGCGTATCCGGCCAGCGTGCCCAGCACGACGCTGACCGCCGCGACCACCGCGCCGACCGCGAAGCTGTTGAGCAAGGAGAGCGGCACGCGCTGCGCTTGCACGCTGCTGGCTTGGGCAGCAACGCGGCCGGGCAGCAGGACGGACACGAAGTTGTCCAGCGTGATCGTGCTCGGCACCATGCTGGCCGGCGTGCGGATCAGGTCGGAGGCGGGGGTGAGGCTCATCAGCAGCAGCGCCGCGACGGGCAAGGCCGACCACAGGAACACCAGCAGCGCCACGGCCCAGAAGCCGCCCTGCGCCAGCACGCGCGCCACAGGGCGCGGCAGCAGCCGGGTGCGCGGGCGGAACGGCGGCAAGGCTGCCATGCCGTGCCGCCCCTGCCCGCCGGGCAGCGCCGTCAACCCGTCCGCCCGCACCGGTGCCGCGCGGCGCGGGCCGAGCACGGCGAAGTACAGGATCGCCAGGACGAAGCTGAGCAGGGTCAGGACGTAAAGGATCGCCGCCCCTTCGCCGAACTTGAAGAACTGGAACGCCGTGAGGTAGCCGAGCCAGGCCAGCACGGTGGTGGCGCTGCCGGGTCCGCCGCGCGTCATGATCCACAGCACGTCGAACGCCATCAGCGCGTTGATGGTGGCGATGATGGAAATGAACAGCAGGTTCGGCTTGAGCCAAGGGAGGGTGATGGCTACGAACCGGCGCACCGGCCCGGCGCCGTCCAGCATCGCCGCCTTGTGCAGGGACGCCGGCATGGATTGCAGCCCGGCCAGCAGCATCAGGGCGCGCAGCGGCGCCTGGTTCCACACGTGCACCAAGGCCACGAGGTTGAGCGCGCGAAACCCGTCGCCCAGCCACGGCGTCGCGAGCGACGGGAAGCCGAGGTCGTTCAAGACCCCGTTCACGCCGCCGAAATCGCCGGCAAACAGGAACGACCACAGCACGCCCACGGACACCGACGCCATCGCCCAAGGCACCAGCACGACACTGCGCAGCACGCCGCGCCCGACGAAGCGCGCGTTGAGCAGCAACGCGAACACCATGCCCAGCGCGGTGGTGCCGGCGACCGACAGCGCCGCGAAATAGGCGGTGCGCCCGAGCGCGGCCCAAAGCTCCGCATTGCCCGGCAAGGCCGCGTAGTTGCCGAAGCCGACAAACAGCCAGCGATGGGTGATCGGGTTGATGCGATTGAGGCTGAGGAACAGGCTGTAGCCCAGCGGCACGCCGACCACGAGCAGTACGGCCAGCAGCGTGGGGGCGACAGCGGCGTAGAAGAAGCCCGGCACCCGCTCCGTCACCCGCTCGCGGACGGGCGGGCGCAGCGCCGGGACGTGTGTCGTGCCCGACATGCGGCTACTGATACTGCTTCTTCAGTTCCGCCACCTTGCCTGTCAGCGCGTCACACAACTGGTCAAGCGAGCCGTTGCCGCGAATGTAGTCCTGGGTGCGCTGCATCATGAACAGGTCCCATTCCGGGAACCAGGTCGTCTTGGAAATGTCGCGCGAGGTCGCGATCTCGACCTGCTTGTTGCTCACTCCGAGGTCGCGCCATTGGGAAAAGCTCGCCACCACCTCCGGGTCGCTCATCACGTCCTTGTAGGCGGAGCCGAGCCCGAATTCGAGCGCCCAGCGCTTGATGACGTGATACTGCCCGTCTCGGGCCTTGCCGCCGAAGAAGCGCAGCAGGTTCCAGGTGCGGTTCACGTCCGTCGGCTGCGCGCCCATCAGGTACACGGCCGTCCAGGCGAAGGTCGAGTGCGTCTTGCCGGGCATCAGCGCGTTGCGCACCTTGCCCGCGATCTTGGACGCTTTTGGGTCGTTGGCGACCTTCTGGTCGTAGTCGTGCAGCACCATGAAGGTATGGCGGCCCGTGCAGTAGCTCGGCACGCCCTCCGCCGGCAGCGTCATGATGTCGGGGGTGACGAGCTGCTCCTTGAACAGCGCTCGGTGCCCTTCCAGCACCCGGCGGAACGCGGCGTCCACCACCAAGTCCGAATTCTTGTCGAACACCGGCGCCCCTTCCGCATACCACAGCGAGAACAGGCTCCAGGACAGTTCCGGCCATTTCTGGCCCCAGGCGCTGTTGTACGGCGCGTCGGACACGCCGTCCCGCTTGAGCTTGCGGCAGGCATCCAGCAGGCTGTCCCAGTTGTCCGGCACTCCGACGCCCGCCCGGCTCAGGTGCTCCTCGTTGTAGATGAAGGCGTTGTGCCCCGCGTAGTATGGCAGGCCCGCGAGTTTGCCGTCCGGTAAGGACATCGACCGCACGCTGACCGGGAACATGCCCGCCTTGATCGCGTCCACCTCCGGCAAGCCTTCCAGGTCGCGCACCCAGCTGGCGGCATGCCAGCGCGCGATGTGGTCCTCCTCCGAGTACATCATGTCGATGTGCTGGCCGCCCAGCAGCTTGGTTTCCACCACTGGGTGGTAATCGCCGGGCACCAGCTCGTAGGAAACGTTCTCGTCATAGAGCTGCTTGAACGTGTTGACGTTGGCTTCGGCGATCTGCGGCTGGTATTGCCAGCCGATGAAGCTGAGCGGCGTGGACGGGGCGGCGAGCGCCGGACGCGCCAGCGCCAGGCCGGCCGGCAACGCCGCCATTCCCTGCAGCGCGCGGCGGCGGGACAGCAGATAGGATTGCAGCAAGCGGTCCATCGGCGACTACTCCCTGGCTGTGTTGCCGCGGCCTGCTCCGGGCGTCCTGGCATCGGAAATTGTGCAGGCAATCGAGGGACCCTGTAAACCGGTTCGACGGAAACGGCTGCGGACCGAGTGCCCACCTCAGTTATATGCGAGGGCTGCGTCAAGCTGCTGCTCCCACTCGGCAACCTATCCGGGCAGGCTCACCCGACGCGCCCGCGCGCGGCGACGGGCACGGTTTCGACCACCGCGTCGCCCGACACCAGCGTTACTATGTCGAACAGGTTGGAAACGACGCAGGCGTGGTTCGGGATGACGCGCACCCGCTCGCCGATGGCCGGCCTCGCGGCGCAGGCGGACAGGTCCACCACGCCGTGCTCCTCGCTCAGCCCCGTCACCGCCGCGTCCGGATACTCGACCAAGCGGCCGAACCCTTCCATCCCAAGCAGATCGCTCGTCAACGCCTTTGACCCGGCGTCGATCACCGCCCGGTCCGGGGTCGGCCGGCTGACCACGGTGGCGAGCACCGTCAGCGCGCACTCGTCAAACCCGCCGACGCCGCGCGCAACCTGGGAACGGTCGAGGTAGATGTAGGTGCCCGGCCGGTACTCCGTCACCACGGCGCCGCCGGAGCGCCACAGGTCGGGCGTCCCGCCGCTGGATACGACCGCGGGCGGCAGGCCGGCCCGGGTG
>CALMAB010000445.1 GCA_937858325.1 uncultured Acetobacteraceae bacterium | reverse complement strand
AGCCGGGCGGCTTGCCGCCGACGCGGGTGCGGAGTGGGTGTTCTTCTTCGGCCTGGCCGACGCCTTGGAGGCGTTCGCCGAGCGGCTGCCGGACAGCGCGGCGCACCAGCCCATGCTGGGCGCGTTGACGCTGCTCAGCCCGGCCCGGCGCTTTCCGCAAGCGTTGCTCGCCAGGGTCGTCATGGCTGCGCCGGCGGTGCCGTCAGGGGCCGGGATGGACAAGCTGGCCGAGCTGCTGGGGAAATCGGGCCGCACGGTCCTCCGCCCGGCACTCCAGGCCCATGCCTGTGCGGCGGCAAGCATCCTGGCCGAGGCGCTCACGCGGTCGGGCCGGCAGGTCAGCCGAGCCGGCTTCACCGAAGCTCTTGAAGGGCTGCGCAGCTTCGATACCGGCGTGCTGCCGCCGGTCACGTTCAGCCCGAACCGGCACATCGGGCTGCGCGGCGCCAGCCTGCTGCGCATTGATCCTGCGTCCGGCCTTTATGTCCCATTGGAGGAGGCCCGGCAGCCGGCCCAGTGGTGAGCGCGGCGGCGCAGGCAGCGTTACTGGGGGCCACAACTGACCAAATCCATGGTTGGGCAACGCATCAAGCCTGTTGTAACAGAGCGGAAAAAGCGTACAATACAACGTCAATAACGGGAGTGTTTTTGTGCGCTTTCGTAATCATCTCTTGGTGACGACTGCGGCGTGGCTTGCGTTCGTTGACACGGGCGCAGCTGCCGTGCCCTTGCCCAGCAAGGAGGCCGTGGCGCTCCGGTCCACGATTTCGGCCCGGGTCGCGGCCGTTTTCGCACGGGAGGCAGTTGACCCGGTGCGGCCTGGCGTGCTCGCGCAGTTTCCCAACTTCCCCAACTTTCCCAATGCTCGTCCTTTCCCGAACTTCCCCAATTTCCCCAATCAATACCTGCCGCCGACCAGTGCCCCGCGCTTCCCTAATTTTCCGAATTTCCCCAACTTCCCGAATTTCGCCAACATCCGATAAGTCATGGCCGCTTTCTCGGCATCGCCGCTGACAGACATGCTGATCATGCAGCCGACCGCTTTCTGCAACGTCGATTGCGGCTACTGCTACCTGCCGAACCGGACCGACAAGCGCCGCATGTCGCGCGAGGTGCTTGAGGCAGTGTTCTCCAAGCTGCTGCCGAGCCGATTGATAGGAGAACGTTTGGCGGTGGTTTGGCACGCGGGCGAGCCGCTGGTGGTGCCGCCGGGCTGGTACGAGGACGCCATTGCCCTTGCCGAAGCGCACAGGCCGCCGGGCGGCTTGATCGAGCATGCCTTTCAGAGCAACGGCATGCTTGTCGATGGCGGGTGGGTCGAGTTCTTCAAGCGGGCCGGCAGGAGGATTTCGCTCAGCATCGACGGACCGGCTTGGCTGCACGACCGTCACCGGCGGACAAGGGCCGGGCAGGGCACGCACGCACGCGCGGTGCAAGGCCTGCGCTTGCTGCAGGCAGCGGGGGTCGCGCCGGCCGTCATCACCGTGCTGACAAGGGACTCTCTCGGCTGCGCCGATGCGCTGTTCGACTTCTACGCCGAGCACGGCATCTCGGACGTCGCGTTCAACGTCGAGGAACTCGAGGGCACGCATATGACCTCAAGCATGGCCGGCGCTTCCGTGGAGGAGGCATATCGCGGCTTCATGCGCCGCTTCATCGCCCGGATGCGCGCCGCGCCCGAGGCGATGACCCTGCGGGAATGGCGCGACGCGACCGCCGTGCTGCGCTTCGGTGTCGCCGACGGGTTCAACCAGGAGGCCGAGCCGCTGCGGATCGTCAGCGTGGCCCGCGATGGGGCGGTGTCCACGTTCTCGCCCGAACTGCTCGGCTTCCGCGACGAGCGGTACGACGACTTCGTTTTCGGCAACATCCTGGTTGACCCGGTGGAAACGATCATCGCGCGCGTGCTGTCCTCCCGGCTGCGGCGGGAAATCAGGTCGGGCCTGGAGAACTGCCGCAGGACTTGCGGCTGGTTTGCTTGGTGCGGGGGTGGATCACCCTCGAACAAGATCTTCGAGACTGGCGACCCTTCGGCAACGGAAACGGCCTACTGCCGCCTGACCCGGCAGGCCCTGCTGGACGTCGTGCTGTCCACGCTGGAGGAGGAGCGGGCGTTTACCGCGACCCGCCCATGAGCGAAGCCAAGCCCAACGCCGATGCCGAGGCGGCCGGGAACACTGAAACTGCTGCCCAGCCGCTGGCACCCGCAGAACCGTCTCTCGCCGCGCTTGTGTTCAACTGGAAGACCCTGGCCGCTTCCTTGCTGTGCTTCGCCGTCTGGATCGGCTGGGTTTGGAGGGACAACATCATCGACCGGCTCGCGTCAGTTGATGGCATGCAGGACCGCATCGCGATCACTGTCGCCTCGCCGACCGTCCATACGCGCGAGCGGCTGCTGAACGACCGGTTCGAGCAGGTGTCCTGGCTGGACCGTGAGTTGGACCTCACCAACCCGCCCAAGGCCTCCGGGCCTACCCCCGATCCGGTTGCGGCTGCCACGAAGGCCGGGTCCGAGACGCCGATGGACCAGAATTCCTTTGCTGCCGGCCCCTTGAGCGCGACCAGCCGGCTGAACAGCCAATTGCGATACGGTGCCGGAGACCCGCGGCAATTGTTCGAGATGATGAACGGCTTCCGCGACGTGCTGCGCGCCGAGCGGGCGCGGGCGATGTTGGACGACCGGCATGACGTGGACAACAGCACGCTGGACTTGTTCTCATTCGACGCGACCGTGATGCCGCGGGACAACGCCCGGGGCTACGCCGCTGTTGAGGTGGTGCTGACGCGCGAGCCAGGCGATCTGTGGGAGAATTCGGAGGGCCGCGACGCCGCATTAAAGCGCCATGAAGAGCAGACGAACACTGACCTTTTCGATACGTACGTTGGATGGCTGGAGAAGGTCAGGGAGCTGCAGCAAATAAAATTCCTCTCGCTGACACAGGCGCTGGACCGGGTGGAACTGGCGAGTGACCGCAGCGATTATGAGACTACCTTGCGTGTCGCCGTCTGCAGCAAATACCTGCTGATGCGTTCCGGACACGGCGACTCCGAGGACGTGCGGCGCCAGGCGTGCCGCAAAGCGACGCTTGGCGCAACACTCTACGGCCGTGACAAGAACGGGCAAGGCGAGTCAGCCAGTGAGGTGCCGCGCGCGTTAGCCCGCGAGGCGGAGGGCGTGATGGCCGAGATCGACAATGCGCTTTCGCGCTTGACCCAACAACTGAACGTCAGTCAGCCCGACAGTTTTCGCAAAGCCACATGGCCCCAGGTATCAAATCAACTGCAGCCGGCAGTGTGGTCGCTGGTCCAGCAACAGCGTGCATCAAGGCAGGAAGAAAAGCAGCGGGCAAAAGCCCTGCAAGATGCAGCCGGCAACATCGATGCTGTGATGAAGAGTGCCGACGACATTGCTTTCGAGTGCTTGAACGGCTCGCCGGACACACCCATCGGCGAGGTGGACGTCATCTCCCCAAAGTTTGCCCAAGCGGCGGCAAGCACGCCTTTTGCGCAAAGCCAGTCGATCCCAAAGTTCCACTGCTTCCAGATACCGCGGAATGCGTCGTGGCGAGTGCTGTTCAACATGAGTTCAAGGCTGGATGAAGCGGCAAAGGATGGTCGCGCTTTGGACTTCAAAGCAATGGACACTGTGCCGCCGGTCTCAACGAACTGTCTCGCGGCGATGCTGCTTGAGGAAAGCTTAGTGCGTCCCACCGCCGAGCAGCCGCGAAACCACGGTGCTGCGCTTCAAGACTTCTTCGACATAAAAGTCGAGCGGGTTGCAAGTGGCTGTTCCGTCAGCGTGCAGCCAAAAATCAATACATTGCGTTTGCCTGACAAAATGGAGAACGCACCGTGCGATATGAAGAAGCTGGAAACTCCGCACAGCAGCAAGATCTTGTGCAGGCTCAATCAGGTGCTCGAGGGGCCTGGATACGGCGACCAGCCGCTGGAGCAGCCGGCGACGCGTGCCTACGGCTACAGCCTGTCTCCCCGGTTGCGGCAAAACGTCGAAGTCAAGGCGAGCCAAAACGACACTGCCGGGATCGGAAGCGCCAGCGCGGGCTTTGGCCTTGGTTCGACGCACAGCCTGGAGTACCGCGGCGTCGAGCCCGAGGTGGTCGGTTTTGCCCGTCCGATCCCATCCGTTGCGGAGCGGCGCATCTTGGGCGCACGGTTCGGCTGGCTGATCAGCCCGCGGCCGGGCAGGGAGATGACCTGGAGCGTCCCGCTTGAACAGGCCCAACTCAGTGCGGTCGTAGCCTTGCCGAGTTGGTGGCGGAGCGCGCTTTTGCAGGTCTGCAGCCGCTTCGTGCCATACAAGGCGCTCGCGGACGTGGTGACGGACAAGTTCTGGCAGCGTGGGCGGCAGTGCCGGGTTGAGATGATCCGGCTTCCCGGTTCGGCCGCCGACATATCGCGGCGGCTTGGGATGGACGTGCTCACAACACCCTACATGGATCAGTGGAGCCCGGGGCCTCCCGTGCTGTACGCCGGCAACACCGGCGAGCCGACGCACCTCCTGATCACTGGGGAGCGGCTTTGGCGCAACACGGTTGTCACGCTCGACGGGCAGAAGGCGGACCGGATCGAGGTGCTGCCCGACATGGTTGGCATCACGGCCACGTTCGATTGCGTCCACAAACCGACGTCCGAGCGAACCCGCTCAAACTGGACGCCGAGTCAGCGCGCTGAGAGCAAGCCGGCAACAAAGAGCAGCACAGGGGATCACTTGCCCGCGACGGCTTCTCGGACCGGCGCAGGTGTGACGTCCATGGAGGCTGCTCCGCCCCCGCCGGACCCGCTATACACAGCGTACATTGTCCCCGTCATCGTTTGGACAAGCGAGGGACACACGCATTCGCAAGACGCAACTGTAGTTGTGCGGACGGACAATACCTTCCGGTCATGTCCCGCACCCGGCGGACGCATCCTCGGATCTCCAGACCTGGCCCCACTCACGAGCCACCCTGCAACTCCGCTTTTGACTACGGAAAATCCGCAAACAACCGTGCAGACCGACCGAAGGTAAGTTTCCGACACGGCATGTTGCGTGGACTCGGCGGTTGGCGGTGCTGGGCGGGCCGACACGGGAAGCTTGTCCTTTGCCCGATCCCAAGGTGCCGGCCTGCGTCCAGGAGGAAGCTCTCGGCCCCGTCGTGCCCGTGGTCTCATCCGGAAACGAGGCCATACGCCGGGCCAACGACACCGATTACGGCCAGGCGTCGAATATCCAAATCCCCGACCATGGACGCGCTTCGCTTGGCGGACCGGATCAAGGCCGGTACGATGCGGCTGAACAACTGGCACAAGCACCGTCCGAATGCGCCGATCGGTGGCTGCAAGGCACCTGGCTACGGCTGCGGGCAGGGCGCGGCGGCGTTGGGGAACGGCACGCAACACAGGACGGTGTGGGCAAGCCTGGGCTGACGGCGGTGCGCGAACCCGCGGCCTGGGCGCCGCAACAATGGGGCATACGTCCATGCAGCACGACGGGGGAACAACGGCGCTGGCGCCGGCGGAGACCATCGCGACGTGGCCAAAGGGCAGCTTCGCCGAGAACCTGGCCATCGACGACGACGGGACGATCTACGTGACCCTGCACACGGACCGCGCGGTCGTCCGCGTCGATCCGGCCACGCGCACGGTGCCGCCGTTCGCACGTTACGCGACGCCCGTCGCGGGGCGGGGGTGGTGTTCGGGCCGGACGGCACGCTGTTCGTCAGCGGTGGGCATCCGGGCACGCCCGGCGGCGTGGTCTGGGCGCCCGCCCGCGTTTGACGGCACGCCGTGCGCCACCGGCGGCAAAGTTCATGGAGGGCTCGCCTACGTTTCGGTCACGACGCGCGACCTGCTGGTCCGCGTCGATAGGGGCGGCGCAGGGCCGGCCGCGCCGTGACGGCCCCGGACGGTCGCAGGCGACGGCGCGCAGCTCGGCCGGGCAGGGTGGCACGGCCGCTGCCCACGCGCCATGTTGGCGCCATTCTGCGGTTTCAGCCACCCTTGCAACCCTGCAGCCCGAGTTCCCTTTCGTGAAAGACATCACCCTCATCAAGCCGTCCCTGTGTTGCCTGGCGGAGTACACGGCCGCTTTGGAGCGGGGATGGTCCCCCGACAACGTCCGGGGGGCGGAGGCAGCCAGAGAGCAACTTGGCAAGATCGCCGACGATCCTGTCCGCTTCGTGGCCAGCCTGGACGACCCCGACGCGGCGGGCGGACCCGTCCGGCTGCCGGCTGGGTCGTCGGTTCCCCGCTTGCCAGGCTATCACCGCTGGATTTGGGACGGGGCGTTTTGCGGCAGCATCGGCTTCCGCTGGCAGCGCGGCACGTCGGCCCTGCCGCCGCACGTGTTGGGCCACATCGGGTTCGCCGTGGCGCCGTGGAAACGGAACATGGGCTATGCCAAGGGCGCCCTGGTGCTGATGCTGCCGGAGGCCAGGAAACAAGGTCTCCCCTATGTCGAGCTGACCACCGATCCCGGGAACGTCGCTTCGCAGCGCGTGATCCAAGCCTGTGGCGGCGTGCTGGTCGAGCGTTTCCAGAAAACAGCGGCCTACGGAGGTTCGGAAAGCCTTCGCTTCCGGATCGAGCTGCTCGGCAGCGTTGACCCGACCGCCAGGTCCCGCGACGGTTGCGCGAGATAGGGCACTGACCCCGCGCGCCGGGCTGCCCTGCTGCGAAGGCCAACGGAGGTTGACCCCATGACGCGCTGGACGGATGCCGCGTCGCGCGACGAGCTGGCGCGATGCGGGCTGCTGGAGGTCGAGGCCGGCGGCGCGGCCCTGCTGCTGTATGACATCGCAGGCACCGCCTATGCCACCGCGGCCGTGTGCCCGCACCACGCGGCGTGGCTGAGCCAGGGCGGCGTGGAGGGCGACCGGGTGGACTGCCCCCGCCACCAGGGGCAGTTCCACATCCCCACCGGTCGCAAGACCCGCGGCCCCGAGTGTCCGGACCTGCGGACGTTTCCCGTGCAGGTAAGGAACGGCCGCGTGTGGGTCGATGTGGGGTAAGGCCCGTCCTTGCGCGCGGCCAGGGTCGTCAGCATACTGATGGCTTGTGCTGGGCAGGGAGGCCGGGATGACTTCAGGGCTGGACACCATCCTACGCGGCGGCCGGGTCATCGACCCCGCGACCGGGCGCGACGGCGTGGCGGACGTGGGCATCCGGGACGGCCGGGTCGCGGCCATCGAGCCTGCCCTGCCGAACGAGGCGGCGCGCGAGGTGGTGGACGTGTCGGGCAAGGTGGTGTGCGCCGGGCTGATCGACACGCATGGCCACGTGTACCAGCACGTCACCGGCAAGTTCGGCCTGAACGCGGACATGGTGGGCGTGGACTCCGGCGTCACCACCGTGGTGGACCAGGGCGGGCCGAGCTGCATGACCATCCCCGGCTTCCGCGCCTTTATCGCCGAGCCGGCGCGGACGCGCGTGCTGTGCTTCATCTCCGCCTACCTGGTCGGCGGGCTGGAAGGGCATTTGTACCCCGACCTGTACGGGCCGGGCCAGCTCAACGTCGAGCACACGGTGCGGGCGGCGCGGGAGAACCCCGACCTGGTGCGCGGAATCAAGGCCCATGCCGAGATCGGCGGCGCGTCGCGCTGGGGGCTGGAGGTGATCAAGATCGGCAAGCAGATCGCCCGCGGCGCCGGGCTGCCGCTGTATATCCACCTGGGCCAGCTTTGGCCCGCCAAGGACGGCGTCACGATTGACCCGGACGAGGTGGTGCGCGCGCTGGTGCCGCTGATGGAGCCGGGCGACGTGCTGGCCCACCCCTTCACGCGCCACCCCGGCGGCTTCATCTCCGCCGCGACCGGGGAAGTCCACCCGGTGGTCTGGGCGGCGCTGGAGCGCGGGGTCACGGTGGATGTCGGCCACGGCTCCCACTTCTCTTTCGACATGGCGCGCAAGGTGCTGGCCGCCGGGATCGTGCCGCACACGCTGGGCGCCGACATGCACGGCTACAACGTGCGCGTGCCGGATGCGGGGGACGGCGCGGCGCGGGCGGCCAACCCGTTCTTCGGCGTGGCGCCGTTCAACCTGACCAACGCCATGTCCAAGCTGCTCGCACTCGGCATGACCCTGCCGCAGGTGCTCGCGACCGTCACCAGCAACCCGGCCCGCATGTTGCGGATGGAGGACGCCATCGGCAGCCTGCAGGTGGGACGGGAGGCCGACATCACCGTGCTGGACCTGCTGGACGGGCGGTTCGAGCTTGCGGACAACAGCGGCGTGCGGGTGACGGCCGAGCAGATGGTCGTCCCCGTCTTCGCGCTGCGCGCCGGGCAGCGGTTTGAGGCGCGCAGCCCGCTGGTGCCGCGCCCGATGGCGGCCGCGGCGTAGCCTCCGCAACCCGAGCCGCCCCCGCTATCCGAGCCGTAATGGCGCCCGGCCATGGGCGTTGCCGCCTTGCACGAGCCGCGCCAGCGCCTGCACAAAGGCGCGGCGGTCCGCGGGCGGCAGCGCCTCCACCGTGCGGGCA
>CALMAB010000444.1 GCA_937858325.1 uncultured Acetobacteraceae bacterium | reverse complement strand
GCGCAGCGCCGTCTGTGCGTCGCCCGGGCGGGCGCGCTGGCGCATGGGCTTTGCCTGGCCCGCGCGCATTTCCGGCTGAACGCGACGCAGGTGCACAACGCCGCCCGGCTGCGCCTCGGCCTCGACGACCCGCCGGCCGACCGCTCCCGCCGCCGTACGCTGCTGGCCGGGATCGACAACGCGCTCGACGCCGTGGAAGCGGAGCCGGTAGACTTCGGCGCGCTGCTGGACGAGCAGTCCTCGGCCATGCGGCTGATGATGCTGGTGGCGCAGATCGCCAAGCACATCGACCGCCATACCCCGGCGCGGTTCCTGATCGCCGAGACCCGTAGCGGCTACACCCTGCTGGCGGCGCTGTGGCTGGCGCGGGTCTGCGGCGTCGAGCACCAGATCGAGATCAGCCCGCTGTTCGAAACCGCGGACGCCCTGGAGGAAGGCGTGCGCGTGCTGGACGAGGCGCTGCGCTCGCCGCACTACCGCGCTTACGTGCGCCAGATCGGCCGGGTGTGCCTGCAGTTCGGCTACTCGGATTCCGGGCGCTACCTCGGGCAGTTGCCCGCGAGCTACCTGGTCGAGCGGCTGAAGCTCCGCCTGCTGGAGGCGCTCGGCCGGCACGGCCTGGGCGACGTGGAGGTCGTGCTGTTCGACACCCACGGCGAGAGCATCGGCCGCGGCGCGCATCCGGGGTCGCTGGCCGACCGGCTCGCCTACCTGTCGCCGCCCGCCGCCCGCGCGGCCTTGACCGCGGGCGGCCTGCGGGTCCGTGAGGAGAGCAGCTTCCAGGGCGGCGACGGCTACCTGCTGTTCGACACTCCGGCGCTGGCGCTGGCCAGCATCGCCCGGGTGGCCGAGCACGTGTTCCAAGCGGCGCCCGAGCAGCCCGACCCGATCTATGAGGAGGGCGACTTCGCCGCCGGGTTCTTCGCGACGGCCTCCAACGCCATGCAGGAGCTGGTGGAGGACCCCGGCTACGCCGCCCTGCTCGGCGCGTTCGGCCCGGCACTCTTGGACCCCACCGGGTCCCGCCCCAGCGCGCGGCAAAGCGATGCCGGCGGTCCCGTCGCCATCCGCCACCCGCGGGAGCTGCGGGCCATTCCGAACAACGCGATCCTGCAGCAGCTCGGCTGGTGCGCCAACGTGCTGCATGGCCTCGGCGCCGCCGTGGGGCGCGACCCCGAGCTGTTCGCCGAGCTGCGGCAAAGCAGCCCGCGCTTCCGCCGCGCGCTGGAGCTTGCCGAGCACGCCGCCCGGCATTCCGACCTGGACGTGCTGCGCGGCACGGTGTCGATGCTTGATCCCGGCTCCTGGCTGGACCGGGCGGCGCACGCGCGGCTGCCGGGCCGGGCGGTGCAGCTCGTGGATGTCGCCGACGCGCTGACGAGCCTCGGCCTATGGGTGCCGATGCAGGGCACCATGCGGCGGGCGCAGGCCGACCAGGTGCTGCTGCGCCGGGTTTGGCCGGACCTGCCGCGCATGGCGGACCGCGAAACCCTGCTGCACGCGCTGCGCTTGGCGATCATCGGCCGGGTGTGGCTGCTTGCGGTGCAGGTGCCGGACTTCTCGCCGCGCCACAGCGCCACGCCGGAGGGGCTGCGGGCGCGGCTGCTGCGCCTGGACGTGGCCGCGACGCTCGACCTGTTGGCCCAGGTGTTCCCACGCGACAGCGGGGCCGCGGCCAAGCGCGACTTCGGCGAGCCGCCCGGCCCCGGCGCCCACGCCTCCTATGCCGGCGAGCACGAGCGGATCTTTGAGCCGATGCGCCGCCTGTTCGGCCTGACGCGGGAGATCACGGCGGCGCTGTCGCACGAGGTGGGGGCGTTCGGCTGAGCATCGTCCCGCGGAGCGCGCCACGGGCAGCAGGCGAGGCGGCGCGTCTGCTCAGGCCGCGCGCCGCTCACCCCCAAGACGGGACAGCCGCCGAAGGCAGGCCGGACAGGTGATCTGCTGCCCCGGCGGTTCGGCCCACTGCGAGCCGGGTCCCGGCTCGTCGGCGCACAGCGACATGCGGCAGTACGGCGTCACGGCATGGAACACCCGGCTCTTGCTGCTGGACACGCGGCCTGATTTTCGCAACGCGACGAAAATCCGGCCAGCGCGCACAACGGCATCCTCGGGCAACGACTCCAGCATGCAACCCCCTGTCCAGTGTTCTTGGGGAAGGCTTTAACCAAATGAAAGCAGAGTTGGCTAGACACTGATTCGTCAAGAAGTTACTGCCTAGGGTTGTGCAAGCCTCTTCAGGTGCTATTCCATACGGACCGATTATTCCGTTTGTGGTGACGTGTCGCATACCGTATTGAGATCGTTGCGGATTGTTCCACAGCGGCATGCACGAACGGGAACGCACCAGCCGAGCGCCTGTGGCGGGCCGCTTTGCGGCTCGCGCCGCTGCAACCCCGGCCGCCGCTGCGGCATTACAAGCGTGCAGTGTAAAGGCAGGACCCGCATGTCAGACTCGTCGAACAGCACCTCCTCCGAGGTTGAACAGCTCCGTGCCCAGCTCGATGAGCTGCGTGCGGCCGATTCCGCGCCGATCCTGGCGGATGCCAAGCAGCGTGCCGCCGCCGCCGTGTCCAGCGCCGCGTCCACGGTGTCGGAAACGGTGGCGACGGTGACGGACACGGTGGCAACCCAGACCCACCGGGCCGCCGACCAGGTGCGCGGCGTGGTCGCCAGCGCCCGCCGGACCGCGGCGGAGGTCGATGCGCAAAGGGAAAGCCTGTCGGAGCAGGTGCGGATGCGGCCCTTCGCGGCCCTCGGCATCGCGGGCGTGGTCGGCTACGTGGTCGGCCGCATCGTCCGTTAGCCGACCGGCCCGGGCGCCGGGACGCCCCCGGCGCTTCGGACGAGCCTGACCGCGCTATGCCGGCGTCCTCGCCCCAGGACCGCAGATCGCGGAGAGTTTTGGCTGCACGGCACCTCCATAGGGTAGGCCAGGCCAGGGCGCACGGCCCTCGACGGGGCTGTTGACCGCCCCACCCGTGCCGCTTACCAAAACGCCGATGCTGCACAGCAGAAACTGCGGCCAAGCGGCGCGCAGACGGGAGGACAGCAAATGACAACAGGCCAAGGCTCCAGGACCTTTCCTCGCGAGGCGGCATCCGCGCCGGCGCAGGACAACCGCAGCGACGCGGCGCCCGCTCCCGGGAGCGCCGCCTCCGCAATGGCCCCGCCCGGTCCCGAGATGATGCTCGGTCTGTGGGCGGCGTGGGCCGAGGCAGCCTCCAAGATGGGACGCGGCCTGGCCCCGCCGGCAGATAGCGTGGCGAGGCCGGCAGCCTGGCAGGTGCCGTCCGACCAGCTTGCCGGGAGTCTGTTGCAGGGCGGCCTGCGGCAGCTTGGCGAGATGCTGGCCAAGGATCCGATCCTGCGGGCCACCGAGGACGCGCTCAACGCCAACCCGCTGCACCAGGTCATCCCCGTCGATTGGGCGGAGATCGCGCGGGCGCTCCGCACTGTTTGGCTGAAGACCATGAGCCGGCCTGACAAGGCGCTGGCGGCCATCGCCGAGTTCAACGCGCAGGCTTGGCAGTCGGCGATGGAGGCCTGGAACGAGGCCGGCCGTCGCTGGTGGGGAGAGCCTGCCGAAACCCTGGCGGGGACAGCCGGTGCCGGAAGCGCCAGTGACAAGCGGTTCGCGGCCCCGGAGTGGCACAGCAACCCGGCCTACCGCACGTTGAAGGACCTTTATCTGCTCGCGTCGGACTGGCTGCTGCGGCAGGCGAACGAGGCGGACGGCCTGAGCGCCACGGAGCGGCAGCACCTCAACTTCCACCTGCGCCAGTTCGTGGACTCGATGAGCCCCACCCTGCAGCTGGCCGGCAACCCGGCGGCCCTGAAGCGCGCCGTGGAAACCGGCGGTGCCAGCATCGCGGAGGGCACCCGCAACCTCGTGCACGACATCAAGGCGGGCAAGCTCAGCATGGTTGATGCCACGGCGTTCGCGCCGGGGCGCAACCTGGCGCTTTCGCCGGGCAAGGTGGTGTATCGCAACAAGCTGATCGAGCTGATCCAGTACGCGCCGAAGACGGGCACGGTGCACGAAGTCCCGTTGCTAATCCTGCCGCCCTGGATCAACAAGTTCTACATCATGGACCTGCAGCCGAAGAACAGCATGGTGCGCCACCTGGTCGAGGCGGGCTACACCGTGTTCATGGTGTCCTGGCGCAACCCCGACAGCGCCATGGAAGGCACCACCATCGAAGACTACGTGGACCTCGGCCCGTTGGCCGCGAGCGACGTGGTGCGGGAGATCACCGGAAGCCCGACCGTCAACGTGATGGGCTACTGCATCGGCGGCACCTTGCTGGCCATGACCCTGGCCTGGCTGGCCGCCCGGGGCGACAAGCGGTTCCGCGCGGCGACGTTCATGGTGTCCTTGCAGGACTTCTCCAAGGTCGGCGACACCGCGGTGTTCCTGGGCGAGCCGACCATCGACTTCATGGAGCAGCAGATGATGGAGCGCGGCTATCTCGACAGCCGCGAGATGTCCAACATGTTCAACCTGCTGCGCTCCAACGACCTGATCTGGTCCAACGTGGTGAACAACTACCTGCTCGGGCAGAAGCCGCCGGCCTTTGACCTGCTTTACTGGAACAGCGACGGCACCCGCATGGCCCGCACGGCGCACGCCTGGTACCTGCGCAACACCTATGTCGAGAACAACCTGGTCGAGCCGGGCAAGATCCACCTGAAAGGCGAGGCGCTGGACCTCGGCCGCATCCGCCAGGACCTTTACGCCGTGGGCGCGGAGAAGGACCACATCGTGCCGTGGAAGGCAGCCTGGCGCATCACCCGCCTTTCGGGCGGCGCGGTGCGCTACGTCCTGGCATCGAGCGGGCACATCGCCGGCATCATCAACCCGCCCGGCGGCAAGGGGACCTACTGGACGAACGAGGCCGCCGCCGAAACGCCCGACGAGTGGCGCGCGGCGGCGCAGGCCAGCAACGGAAGCTGGTGGACGGATTGGTTCGCCTGGCTGGCGGAACGCTCCGGCAAGAAGGTCGCGCCGCCGGCGATGGGCGGCGAGCACCACCCGCCCTTGCAGGACGCGCCCGGGAGCTACGTGCTGGAAAAGTAGCGGGGGCGGCCCGGCTATCCGGCCGCCTCCTTGTGCGCCGTCAGGGCGCGGCGCTCTTCGAGAAGGGCGTCGCGCTCCTGGGCCAGGGCTGCGTTGGCGAGGAGCGCCGCCTCCATCTGCGCCGCGTGTTCCACCGCTTGCCGTGCCGCGGCCTCGGCCAGCTGGTCCCGCTCCCGCCGCAGCACGCGGCATTGCTCGTCCAAATCGTCCATCTCCGCGGAGGTGGCCCGCAGCTTCAACTGCATCGAGTTCTGGCCGGCACGCAGGTTGTCGCGTTCGTCCCGAAGACGCCGGACCGCTGGCACACGCTGCAACAGGCGGAATAGCGGGTTCAACAAAGGTTCCTCCTTGCTCGCGACGGCGCCCGCGGCGTCACCAGCCTCCAACAGCCGGCCGGAACAGCAGGGATGACGTTATACGCCCGCAAGCCTGCGAGGGCTACGGCCGTTGCAGGACCGAATGCAAGGCCCTTTCGCGCGCAGGTGCCCCCAGGCCTTTGAGGTCAAGGTTACGGCGTTTCTGCCGGCGGTGCAGCCACGGCCGCAGCGTTCACGTCCTTTGCTGCCGCCAGGAGCGGCGCAGAGTGCAGATGCTGCGAGTCGAGCATCGTCTCGGCGGCGGCATAGGTGCTGGCCACGGTCAGCGGATGGCCGTCCTCCGCCAGCAGGCCGGCGTTGCGCATCACCTTCAGGCTTGCCACTTTCAAGCTAGATTCATTGGGCTGCCTGGCCAGAGCGTCCAAGAAGCGCATCGCACCCGCTGGTCCGAGCACGTGCACCAAGTAAAGGTCGGCGGATGTCACGGGGCGCCCAAACCGCGCTTCCATCGCGATGCGCTCCCGCTTCATGCTGTCCGCCGCCAGCTTCGCCGACAGGGTGGGGTTGCTGCGCAGCTGTAGGATAGCGGATTTCACCTCCTCGGGGACCACGAGGTCGCCGGTTCTGCTGGTGCGGATGGCCGCCGCATAATCCGCCACGTCATGTTCCGAGCCGTAATCGCGGACGGCCCGCAGCCAGGTTCCCGAGGTGAACTGCAGCAGGCCCCTCGCTGACGATTGGCTGTTGCGCGCGTCCGGGTCGAACCGGCTTTCGCGCCAGGCAATCGCCGCGAGCAGGTGCGGATCAACGCCGGATTCGTGGGCAGCCGTCCGGATGGCGTCCAGGATGGCGGGCGGCACTGCCGGGTCATCCCAGGTCGTGTTGACCAAAGGCACGACGCCGCGGTGCACCGTGCCGGCGCTGCGGACAGCACGGGCGGAGC
>CALMAB010000443.1 GCA_937858325.1 uncultured Acetobacteraceae bacterium | reverse complement strand
GCATCGCCGCGGCCTGCGCGACCCGCGGCGATGCCGGGGGATGGTGGGCCGCCGCCGGGCTGGTGACGCTGCTCGGGCTGACCAAGCTTCCGTATGCGCCGCTGCTGCTGGCGCTGCTGGCCTCGGGCCGCCGTCCGGGCGTCCCCGTGCGGCTGGGCGTCCTCGCGCTGTCGGCCGGGCTGATGCTGGGGTGGGCCGCCTTCAACCAGGCCGAGGTCATGGGCATCGTCGGCTGGCCGCCCTACGAGGCGGGGCCGCTCTGGCCCGGTCCGCCGCGGAGCTTCGACCGCTTCGACGCGCCCGCGCAGCTTCAGGTCCTCGCCGCCGACCCGGCGCGCGCGGCGACGCTCCCCTTGCCGGTCCTGGCGCAGCCCCGGCTTTGGCGCCAGATGGTCGGCGTGCTCGGCTGGCTGACCATTGAAATGCCGGGCTGGGTGTATGCCATGTGGGCCGGCGCCCTGGTGGTCGCGGTGCTCGGCCTGCTGGGGGAGCGCGGCGCCGCGCCGGCACCCGCCTTGGCCGCCCTTCTCGGCATCGCCCTTGGCGCCTGGGCCATCATGCTGGCGCAGTATCTCGGCTGGACCCCGGTGGGCGCCTCGGCCATCGAGGGGGTGCAGGGCCGCTACTTCCTGCCGCTGGTGCCGTTCGGGGCGTTGGCCATTCCTTGCGTCCGCCCGTTGCGCCTGCCCGGCTTGGATGCCTTGCCGCTCGTTGCCGGGCTCGTCAGCGCCGCAACGGTGCCGGCGGTGGTCGCGCTCGCGTCCCTGCTGCGCTAATGCCCGCGCGAAACCACGTACTCCGCCAGCGCCCGCAGCCGCCCTGCCCGCGCGTCGAACGCCTGGAGGTGCTGCGCCGCCTGCTCCGCCAGCATGGCGGCCTGCGCCCGGGCGCGCTCGACGCCGAGCAGCGCCACCACCGTCGCCTTGCCCGCAGCCTGGTCCTTGCCGGCGGTCTTGCCTATGCCCGCCGTGGTGCCCACCGCGTCCAGCACGTCGTCGGCGATCTGGAACGCGGCGCCCAGGTCCCGTCCATACGCCGCGACCTGCGCCCGCAACGGCGGCGCCGCCCGGCCCAGGATCGCGCCCGCTTCCGCGCTGAACTGGATCAGCCGCCCGGTTTTCAGCGCCTGCAGCCGCGTCACCTCGTCGGCGTCGAGCGCCTCACCCTCCGTCGCCATGTCGATCATCTGGCCACCCACCATGCCCCGCGCCCCGGCGGCAAGGCCCAGCGCCACCACCAGCTCGCAGCGCGCCAGCGGGTCCGAATGGGTATCCGGGCAGGCCAGCAGCTCAAAGGCGCGGGTTTGCAGCGCGTCCCCGGCCAGGATCGCCGTCGCTTCGTCGAACCGGCGGTGCGTGCTCGGCTGGCCGCGGCGCAGGTCGTCGTCGTCCATGCACGGCAGGTCGTCGTGCACCAGGGAATAAGCGTGCAGCATCTCGACCGAGGCCGCGACCCGCGCCGCCGACGCCCGCGCCACGCCGAACAGCCCGGCCACCTCCATCACCAAAAAGCCGCGCAGCCGCTTGCCGCCGCCCAGCGTCGCGTAGCGCATCGCTTCCACCAGCCGCCGTTCCCGCCCGTCCGGCAGCGGCAGCAGCACGTCGAGCGCTTCCTCCACGACGGAGGCGACCTCGGCCAGTGCCGCCGGAATGCCGGCGGCCGACAGCACGCCCACCGTCACTCCATGGCCTTCAGCGCCACGCTCCCGTCGGCGCGCTCGACGATGGCCTGCACCCGCGCTTCCGCCTGCGCCAGCTTGGCTTCGCAGTGCCGGCGGAGCAGCGCGCCGCGCTCATAGGCGGTGATTGCGTCCTCCAGCTTCTGCTGCCCGCCTTCCAGCGCCCGCACGATCCGCTCCAGCTCCGCCAGCGCGTCCTCGAAGGACAGGCCGGTTACGTCATCCGCCATCGAGACTCCAAGTTCATCGTTGATCTCACTGTGCCGGAGCCGGTGCGGCGACGATGCTGCCCGGCGCGAACTGGATGATGATCTGCCGCGGCTGCTCGCGCTCGGCGATTGTCTGGCCCAACATGAAGCCCGTCACGGCGGCAATCCCGCCTGCCACGACGAGCAAAATCACGATGTTCCGCGGCGTCTCCCAGAACGACTGTTTTTGCTGCAAGTCGAGGTCCGCCCGCATCACGGCCACCCTCAATTTCTGTTCCATACCTTCGGGAACGGGCATCAGGCGACTCCATCGACGCCTTATAGCCGCATCAACCGCCGTACATGCAAGGCGGCGCTGGCCGCCAGCGCGTGCAGGTCGTAGCCCCCTTCCAGCACCGACACCAACCGCCCCCCGCAATGCGCGTCCGCCAGCGCCAGCAATTGGTCCGTCATCCAGCCGAAATCCTCGGTGTCCAGCCGCAGCTCCGCCAGCGGGTCCGCCCGGTGCGCGTCGAAGCCCGCGGACACGATCAGCAGCTCCGGCGCCCACTCGTCCACCGCCGGCAGCCCGTTCCTCTCCCATGCCCGGCGGAACTCCACCCCCGTCGTGCCCGGCGGCAGCGGCAGGTTCAGCACGTTGTTGGCCACCCCGCGCTCCTCCGGCCCGCCGGTGCCGGGGTAGCAGGGCGATTGGTGGCTGCTGACGTAAAGCATGTCCGGGTGCGACTCGAGGATGTCCTGCGTGCCGTTGCCGTGATGCACGTCGAAATCGACCACCGCGACCCGGCGCACCCCCCAGCGGGCGCGGGCGTGCAGCGCCGCGATGGCGGCCGAGCCGAACAAGCAGAACCCCATGGCCCGCCGCCGCTCCGCATGGTGCCCCGGCGGCCGGGTCGCGACAAAGGCGGCGCGCGCCCAGCCTTCCATCACCGCGTCCACCGCCGCCGCGGCGCCCCCCGCGGCGGCGGTG
>CALMAB010000442.1 GCA_937858325.1 uncultured Acetobacteraceae bacterium | reverse complement strand
CGCCCGGGCGGGAGCATAGTCCGCGCCGGCCCGGTGCAGCCCGGCCAGCGCCTGGCCGACAGGGCCGCAGTGCTCGGGCCGGACGCGCCGGGGCCAGACGCCGGGCAAAAAGGTGGTGATGCAGGCGGGCCGCCCGGCCAATTGCCGCAGCGCTTCCCCATCGCGCCCGCGGACCGGCTGCGGGCAGGTGATGCCGCGGGACGCCAGGTGCTCCATCAGGCCGAGGAACCAGGGCAGCTCCGCCGGGTCCACCCGCTTTTCATAAAGTGTCAGGATGAAGTCGCCCGCGGTGGTGCGGAGCTGGAAGTTGCTGTTCTCCACGCCCTCCGCGATGCCGCGGAAGGCGACGGCGGTGCCGAGGTCGTAGCCGGCCAAGAAGGCCGCCAGCGCCTCGTCGGTGACGTCGGTGTAGACCGCCATTCAGCAGGGGATCAGCAGAGCGGGGCCGGCAGCTTGAACACCACGTCCTCTTGCGTCACCTGCCGCTCCTCGATCCGCAGCGCGTATCGCTCGCCGAGGCGGCCGAGCAATTCCTGCACCAGGCTTTCCGGCGCCGACGCCCCGGCGGTGATGCCGAGCCTCCGCACCCCTTCCAGCGCCGACCAGTCAAGCTGGTCCGCCCGCGGCAGCAGGATCGCCCGCGCCGCGCCGCCTCGCTCCGCCACCTCGCGCAGGCGCAGGGAGTTGCTGCTGTTGGGGCTGCCGATCACCACCACCAGGTCGCATTGCGGCGCGATGGCCTTCACCGCCGCCTGCCGGTTGGTGGTGGCGTAGCAGATGTCCTCGTGCTTCGGCCCCTCGATGGCGGGGAACCGGCGGCGCAGCGTCGCCACGATGTCCGCGGTGTCATCGACCGAAAGGGTGGTCTGCGTGATGAAGGCGAGGCGCCCGGGGTCGGCGGGCGTCACCGTCTCCGCCCCGGCGGTGTCCTGCACCAGCGTGACGCTGCCGGGCGGCAGCTGGCCCATGGTGCCGACGACCTCCGGGTGGCCGGCGTGGCCGATCATCAGGATGTGGCGGGCGCCGGGTCCGCCGCCGGCGTAGTGGCGCTCGGCTTCCCGGTGCACCTTGCTGACCAGCGGGCAGGTGGCGTCAAAGTAGGACAGGTTGCGGCGCCGCGCCTCCGTCGGCACGGACTTCGGCACGCCGTGGGCGCTGAACACCACGTGGGCGTCGGCGGGAACCTCGTCCAGCTCCTCCACGAACACGGCGCCCTGCGCTTCCAGCGCCTCAACCACCGTGCGGTTGTGCACGATCTCGTGGCGCACGTACACGGGCGCGCCGTAGCGGCGGAGCGCCTCCTCCACCACGCGGATGGCGCGGTCCACCCCGGCGCAGAACCCGCGCGGGCCGGCCAGCACGACATGGAGGTCGGGCCGCGGCTGGGGGGTCGAAGCTTGCTGGCCGGCTTGGCTCGGCACGGCGGAGGATTGGGGCATGGGAATCCGGCTGGCAGGCGCAGCGCACTATGCCGCCGCGCGCATTCCGCTACAACTGGTGTCGTACCGCCCCGGCGACGAGCGGGGCGCGAGCCGGAGATCTGGATGCCTGCAATGCGTTTTCCCGCCTCCTTGGGCATGGCTTCCCTGCTGGCCCTGGCCGGCTGCGGCGGCGGCACCCAGGACGCCTTCGCCCCCGCGTGCCCCAGCGCCGCCATCCTGCGCGACGCCGCGGACCTGTCGCGCTACCGCAACAACCAGCGCGACCTGGTGGACACCGAGCTGGAAGGGCGGATCACGGGGCTCAACGGCAACTGCAAGCGGGACGGCGCCGACACCGTGGTGACCACCGTCCAGGTCGGCATCGAGCTGACGCGCGGCCCGGCCGCGCCGGGGCGCCGGGCCGAGTTCGCCTACTTCGTCGCCGTGCTGGACGGCGACGCCATCCTGGACAAGCAGGTGTTCCCGCTCCGCGCCGAGTTCCCGGCGAACGCCGACCGGCTGCGGTTCACGGGCGAGGACGTGGAGCTGCGGCTCCCCGTGCGGGAGAACAAGACCGCGGCGGCCTACCGGATCGAGGTCGGCTTCCAGCTTTCGCCCGAGGAGCTGGCGTCGAACCGGTCGCGCGGCCGGCGCTGACGGGACGGCGGTCAGCGCCTTCCAAAGTTCGTCGCGCGCCCCAAATGTCTTGGCATCATGACAATCCTGACCCGTGCCCTCATCGAGGCCCGCTTGCCGCTCACCGTGGCCGCAGGCGCGCAGCCCGCGACCGTGCCGGAAGCGGAGCTGCGCCGGGGCATGGGGCGCGTGCTCGACGAGCGGCGAACGACGGACGGCATCTGGGTGTTCGCCTATGGCGCGCTGATCTGGACGGGCGACGCCAACGACGCGGCCCGGCCCGGCACGGTGGACGGGCTGGTGCGCCGTTACTGCATCTGGGACAACCGGAACCGCGGCACGGTGGAGCAGCCCGCCCTGACCCTCGGGCTCGCCGAAACGCGAAGCGTTTGCGGCTGGGACCGCCGGCCCGGCGCCTGCGGCGGCGTCGCCTATCATCTTGCGGAGGACACGGTGCAGGACACGCTGTGGACCGTTTGGAAACAGGAGATGTCCGGCGGCTACTACACCGCCGAGTGGGTCGATGTCGCGACGGAGGCCGGCCCGGTCGCCGCGGTCACGTTCGTCGCCGACCCGCGCCACCCGCTTTACGCGGGCGCGGTGCCGGAGTCCGAGATCGTTGACCTGCTCGCGGCGGGCGTCGGCCCCGGCGGCACGGCGGCGAGCTACCTGCTGCAGACCGCCGACGCGCTGCGCGGCTGGGGCATCCCGGACCCGGATTTGGAACAACTGGAAGCCGCGGTCGCGCAGCGGCTCGGAGCGGCGCGCGGGTGACTGCGCTGCTGAGCGTCCGTGGGGTATCCAAGGCGTTCGGCGGCGTCGCGGCCAACGTCGATATCAGCTTCGACGTGGCGCCGGGCGAAATCCTGGGGCTGATCGGCCCGAACGGCGCGGGCAAGACCAGCCTGTTCAACGTGATCTCCGGAGAGGTCAGCCCGGACCGCGGCGAGGTTCTGCTGGAGGGCGCAGCCATCAGCGGGCGCGGCCCGGTCGCCTGCGCCCGCGCCGGGGTGGCCCGCACCTTCCAGGTGGTGCGCTCGTTTGACGGCATGACGGTGCTGGAAAACGTCATGGTCGGCGCGTTCGCCCGCGGCGCCCGGCCCCGCGAAGCGATGCGGGCGGCGCAAGACGTGCTGGACTTCGCCGAACTGGCCGGGCGGACGGACACGCCGGCGCACCAGTTGACCCCGCCGGAGAAGCGCCGGCTTGAGATCGCCCGCGCGCTGGCAACCCGGCCGCGCCTCTTGCTGCTGGACGAGATGCTGACCGGCCTCACGCCCACGGAGGCCGCGGGCGGCGTGTCCCTGATCCGCGCCGTCCGCGAGCAGGGCATCGCCGTGGTGATGGTGGAGCACGTCATGGAGGTCCTGCTGCCGCTGGTGGACCGCGCGGTGGTGCTGAGCCTGGGCCGCGTCCTGATGCAGGGCACGCCGGCCGAGGTGGTGCGCCACCCCGACGTGATCCGCGCCTACCTCGGCGACAAGTATGCCGCTTGAGGCGCTGCTCCGGCTGGACGGCGTGTCCGCGAGCTACCGCGGGCTGAAGGCGCTGCAAGGCGTGACCCTTTCGGTGGCGCCCGGCGAGATCGTCGCCGTGGTGGGCGCGAACGGCGCCGGCAAGAGCACCTTGCTGCGCGCGGTCGCCGGGCAGGTCGCGACGGAGGGCGCCATCCGCTTCGACGGCCGGGACCTCGCCCGCGTCGCCCCGCACCTGATCGCCCGGGCCGGCGTGGGCCTGGTGCCGGAGGGCCGTCGCCTGTTCCCGCGCTTGACGGTGGAAGACAACCTGCGCCTCGGCGCCTATGCCCGGCGCGGCGAGCCGGACCGCTTCAAGCCGCTCGACCTGGTGTTCAGCCTGTTTCCCCGCTTGGGGGAACGCCTGGCGCAGCGGGCGGAAACGCTGTCCGGCGGCGAGCAGCAGATGCTGGCCATCGGCCGCGCGCTGATGACCCAGCCGCGCCTCTTGATGCTCGACGAGCCGAGCCAGGGCATCGCGCCCCGGCTCGTGGACGACATCCTGGCCGCGGTGGGCCGCATCCGCGGCCTCGGCACCACCATTCTCCTGGTGGAGCAGCGGCTGGCGGAAGCGTTGGCCCTGGCCGACCGCGCCTACGTGCTGCAAACCGGGCGCATCGTGCTGGAAGGCCCGGCGCGGGACATCGCGGCGGATGCCGGGGTGCGGAAGGCGTATCTCGGCATTTAAACCACGTCCGGTTTGGGAACCGTAGTTCCGCCTCCTCGGCCAAGGGGCCTAGCCATCCTCGGGCAACAGGCAGGCAGAGCCACGGATGTCACAAGAGGCGCATCTTAACCTCTGCAAGCTACAGCCTGCCGAGAGCAGGTTTGTTATGATTCCGCTACGATGGTAGTTTGCCATCGGAGGTGGGCGCGCATGGACACGTTTGTTGGTTTCGACTCTGCCTGGACGAACAACCCGCAAGCACCAGGAGCCGTGTGTGCTGTGACGTTCGCCAACGGTGCAGCGGTCGATTTCCACTGCCCGCGATTGGCAAGCTTCGATCAAGCATTGGCGTTCGTCCAGGAGCTTCGCTCCCGCAGCGAATCCTTGCTCGTGGCCATCGACCAGCCCACCATCGTTCCGAATGTGACCAGCATGAGGCCGGTCGAGCGGGTGGCAGCCTCCTTTGTTTCATGGCTCGGCGGTGGCGTTCAGCCAGCCAACCGCGGGCGGCTCGGGATGTTTTGCGACGCGTCGCCAATCTGGGATTTCCTGAAGGCATTGGGAGCCACGGAGGACCCGGAGCAAGCGCGGACCGCGACCGAGGGACAATACGTTAT
>CALMAB010000441.1 GCA_937858325.1 uncultured Acetobacteraceae bacterium | reverse complement strand
TGGCGACGCCGAGCACCTGGTCCAGCACCGGCGCCGCCGGGGCGGTGCGGACCGCCGTGACCAGGCGCACCCGCAGCGGCACGGACAGGCCGAGCGGCCCCAGCAGCCGGTTGCCGAACACGCCGGCCGCCAGCACCACGCGACCCGCCGGGATGTGCCCGGCGCTTGTCGTCACCCCGACCACCCGGCCCCCCGCCGTGTCGATGGACAGCACGTCCTCGCCGAACCGCGTCTCGGCGCCGGCGCGGATGGCGGCGTCCACGAAGGCTTTCTCGCCCAAGCAGGCGATGGCGATCGGCACGGCGGGCGACACCGCCGGGGCAAGCTCTGCCACCTGCTTCGCGTCGAGCAGCGACAGATCGAGGCCGGCCGCGCGCTGCTCCTCCACCATGGCAGCGAGGCTGGCCCACTCCTCCGACGTGCGCGCAAGGCGGAGGTTGCCGCGCCGCCGGTAGTGCGTGGGCGCGCCGAGCCGTTCGGCCAGGCTGTCCCAGATCACCACCGCCCGGCGCGCCAGCGGCAGCTCGGCCGGGTGGCGCCCGGATTGCCGCACGCCGGCGAGCGTCCAGCCGGACGCCATGGCGGCGGGGCCGTAGCGGTCGATCAGGACCACACGGAGGCCGGCAGCCGCAAGCTCGTAGGCCGAGGCCGCGCCGCTGATCCCCGCGCCGACCACGACGACATCCGCCATCACCGGTTCTCCGTCTGCACCGGGCGGGTGCATTCAAGAACCATGCCGTCTCAGAACGAGGGGGCTTGGCGGCGGTCGGCCCTGTCAAGCATCAGGCGGATGCGATGCCGGCCCGATCCAGCACTTCAAGCGAAGTCCGAGGGTCGGCACTTCAAGCGAAGTCCGAGGGCAGATCGTCCTCCTCGGCCGCCAGCGCGCTTTCATAGCCTTCCAGCCACTTGTCGTGCTCTTCCGTGCCCTTCGGGTATGGGTTCGATATCGTCTCTCCCTTGGTGGCCGCCGCGCGCCTGCCCTCGGCCACCGGGCCTGCTCCGTTTGCTTCGCTCATCGCCCTCTCCCGCTGCTGCTTTCCCCAGGCGCGATCCCGCCGATGACTTGCATCAGGGGATCAGCACGGTGCTGCCCGTCGTCTTGCGCGCTTCCAACGCGCGGTGCGCCTCGGCCGCGTCCTTCAAGGCGAAGGTCTGGTTGACCTTGATCTGCACCGCGCCCGACGCCACCACCTGCATCAGGTCCTGCGCTGACTGCTCCAGGTCATGCCGCGACGCCGTGTACGTGGCCAGCGTCGGGCGGGTCAGGAACAGGCTGCCCTTGGCGGCCAGCACCGCAAGCTCGAACGGCGGCACCGGGCCGGAGGAATTGCCGTAGCTGACCATCAGGCCAAGCGGCGCCAGGCAGTCCAGGCTGGCGGCAAAGGTGTCCTTGCCCACGCTGTCGTATACGACCGGCACCATCTTGCCGCCCGTGACCTTCTTGACCTCCGACACCAGCTTGTCATGGCCGACGACCACGTGGGCCGCGCCGTGCTCCTTCGCGACCCGCGCCTTTTCCTCCGTGGACACGACGCCGATCACGGTCGCGCCCAGGTGCTTCGCCCATTGGCACAGGATCAGCCCGACCCCGCCCGCCGCGGCGTGGACCAGGATCGTGTCGCCGGTCTTCACGGGGTAGGTGCGGCGCAGGAGGTACTGCGCCGTCATGCCTTGCAGCATCATGGCCGCCGCCGTCTGGTCGCTGATCCCGTCGGGTACGCGGACCACCCGGTCGGCGGAGATCACCCGGTCGGTGGAATACGCTCCAATCGGCCCGGTGGCGTAGGCGACGCGGTCGCCGACCTTGAGACTGGTCACGTCCGAACCGACGACCTTGACGACGCCGGCCGCCTCCATGCCCAAGGTCGCCGGCAGGGACGGGGCTTTGTAGAGGCCGTTCCTGAAGTAAACGTCGATGTAGTTCAGCCCGATCGCGGTGTGGTGGACGAGCACCTCGGCGGGGCCAGGCTCGGGCGTCGGCACGTCGTCCCACTGCATGGCTTCCGGCCCGCCATGGGCGTGGATGCGGATTGCGTGCGCCATCGTTACCTCTCTTCCGTGCGCCGCGACCGACGGCGTGTCATGCGGGTCGGGCTTCGAGTTGGATCAGATACCGCTTCGTGTCCAGGCCCTGCCCTTCGCAGTAGCCGCCCAGGCCACGGGCCGCGACCGCCCGGTGGCACGGGATGACGATGGGGAGCGGATTGCGCCGGGCCGCCGCCGCGACGGAACGCGCGCTCCCGCCGGCCCTGTCCGCGACGGCGGAATACGTCCATGTTTGCCCGCATGGAATCGACGCCAGAGTCGCCCACACCCTTTGCTGGTAGGCGGAGCCGAACACCGGCCGGATCGGCAGGTCGAAATTCCTCCGCTCGCCATCAAGGTATTCGTGCATCTGCTCGCGTACCCGCACCAACAGCGGGGTTTCCTCCTGGTCGCGCCCCCATCCCCAATCCACCGCGACAAGGGCGCCGTCATCCTCCGAGAACGTCAGGGCGCCGAACGGGGCATGGATGGACAGTTGCGGCAATCGGGGCCTCGCCAGCGTGGCGGCCGGCTTCGCGGCGCGCGTCCGCCATGTTAGGCCCGGCTGATCAGTTTGTCATGCAGGGCCGGCGGCTCCGGCGCCGGGCACGGGGGGATGAACGGTTGACGCCCTTGAACGGCAAGACGCCCGACGTTTCGATGGACGCCGTTCCACGTGAAACAAGGGAACGGCTGCAGCAGTTCGCCGCCCTGCTGCAGAAATGGACCAAGTCGATCAACCTGGTGTCCCATGGCGACCGCGACCACCTGTGGCCGCGCCACATCGGGGACAGCCTGCGGTTCGTGCCCCTGATCCCCGCCGGCACCCCGCGCGGCATGGACCTCGGCTCCGGGGCGGGGTTCCCCGGCCTCGTCGTGGCCCTGGCCACAGGGATACCGTTCGACCTCGTTGAAGCCGACAGCCGCAAAGCCGCTTTCCTGATCGAGGCCCAGCGTGTAACCGGTGCTCCCGTCCAAGTGCACTGCACGCGCATCGAGGAGTTGTCGCTGCCCCGCGCCCCGCTCATCACCGCCCGCGCCCTCGCGCCGCTCGCCGTCCTCGTGGCGCACGCCCACCGCCTGCTGACCCCCGGCGGCACCGCCTTGTTCGCGAAGGGCGCGCGCGTGGAGGACGAGATCGCCCAAGCGGAGAAACACTGGCGCATGAGCATCAAGCGGTTCGACCACGAAGGCGGTGCCGGCTCGACGATCCTGGCCGTGACCGGGATCGCCCATGCTTGAGTCGCCCGTCGAGACCGCGGCCCCGTCGCCCGGCACCGCCAATACAACCAGAGTCCTGGCGATTGCCAACAAGAAGTGCGGCGTCGGCAAGACCACGACGGCGATCAATCTCGCAACGGCGCTCGCGACCGCCGGGGAAAGCGTGTTGCTGGTCGATCTGGACCCCCAGGGCAACGCATCAACGGGGCTGGGCATCGGCCAATCACGGCGGGAACGCGGCACCTACACGGCGCTGGTGGGCGAGGACAGCATCGCCGCCACGGCCGTCGCCACGGCCGTGCCCAACCTCAGCGTCCTGCCGGCGGACGCCGACCTGGCCGGGGCCGAGATCGAGCTGGCCGGGTCGGAAGGGCGCGAGTACCGGCTACGGCAGGCTCTCGCCGCCGCGTCCGGACGCCACAGCTTCGTCCTGATCGACTGCCCACCCTCGTTTGGCCTGCTCACGATGAACGGCCTGGTCGCGGCCGACGCGGTGCTGGTGCCCCTGCAATGCGAGTTCTTCGCCCTGGAAGGCATCAGCCAACTCGTCCGCACGGTCGAGCGCGTGCAGCAGCACCTCAACCCCCAGCTGGCCCTGCAAGGCATCGTGCTCACGATGTTTGACAAACGCAACAACCTGTCGGAGCTGGTCGCCGCCGACGTGCGCAGCTTCTTCGGCCAACTCGTTTACCAGACGGTGATCCCGCGCAACGTGCGGGTGTCCGAGGCGCCGAGTCACGGCAAGCCGGTCATGCTCTACGACCTCCGCTCGCCCGGCGCCCAAGCCTACGTCCGCCTCGCCGTCGAGGTGCTGCGGCGGGAGCAACGGGGCAAGTGACGGAGCGCGACACCTCTCCCCGGCTCGGACGCGGCCTCGCGGCGCTGTTCGGGGACGCATCGCCCGGCGCCGCCTCGGACGCCGCGCCGCGCGCCACCCTGCCCCTCGCCTCCATGGAACCCGGGCCGTTCCAGCCGCGGGTCGCCATGGACCCAGGACGGCTAGAGGAGCTGGCCGCGTCCATCAAGCAGCAGGGCGTCCTGCAGCCGATCCTGGCGCGTCCGCACCCGGCGGCGCCGGGCCGCTACCAGATCATCGCCGGGGAGCGCCGGTGGCGGGCGGCCCAGGCCGCGGGGCTGAAGGAGGCGCCGGTCCTCATCCGCAAGCTGTCCGACTCGGACGCCATGGCGGCGTCCCTGGTGGAGAACCTGCAGCGCCAAGCCCTCGACCCCATCGAGGAGGCGCAAGGCTACAAGCGGCTGATGGGCGAGTTCGGCCTCACCCAGGACCAGTTGGGCGGCCTGGTCGGCAAGTCGCGGAGCCACGTCGCCAACACCATGCGCCTGCTGGCCCTGCCGAGCGGCGTCCAGGTCCACGTGCAATCCGGCGCGCTCTCCGCCGGGCACGCCCGCGCGCTGCTGGGCCACTCGGCGCCGGAGGCGGCGGCGCGCACTGTGCTGGCCCGCGGCCTGAACGTCCGGCAAACCGAGGCCCTGACCCAGCGCAGCCTGCGCACCCCGCCCTCAACCGAGTCGGAGCCGCCGCGGGACCGGGAGATCGTATCGCTGGAACGCGACCTCGCGGCCCGGCTCGGCCTCAAGGTGCAGATCGAGTTCGACGGCGCGGGCGGCAGCGTCCGCGTCCATTACCGGACGCTGGACCAACTCGACGGCATCCTGGCGCTGCTCCGGCGCGGTTAGCCGCGCTCCCGGCTCCGCGCCGCCTCCCCCTGCCGGGCCAGGCCCAGCAGCATCCGCCGCACCAGCAGCCCGTCCAAGGCCCCGGTCTGCTTGCAGGCCAGCTCGACCCGGCGCGCGTCCTCCATCGCCTGCACCAGCCTGCGCGGACTCCATGAGCCCAGCGCCTGCGTGAACGCGGCCACCCGCTTGAAGAACACCGGCGGCCGCAAGGCCCGCACCGCGTCCGCAGCCGAAAGCCCGGCCGCCATGTGCCCCCGCGCCATGTGCATCTTGCCGAGGTGCGCCAGCACGCCGCGGGTGAACGCCACGGGCGCCATGCCCTCGGCCAGCGTGCGCTCCGCCGCCGTGTCGGCCGCTGCGACATCCCCGGCCATCGCCGCATAGATGGCATCGTCGAACGACGCCGCGGCCAGGTCGCCCACGCAGGCCCGCACCGCCTGGAGGTCGAGCCGCTTATCCGCGCCGGCATACAGGACCAGCTTCTCCACCTCGCCCCGGGTCGATCCGCGGTCGCTGCCCACGTGGTCCGTAAGCCAACGCAGCGCCTCCGCGTCCAGCTGCACGCCCTCCGCGTTCAGGCCGCCCTCGATGGCGGCCTGCAAGGCGCGGCCTTCCTCCGGGTAGCAGGCGACCGACGCACCGTTCACCGCGGCCTCGACGAGCGCCCGCAGCTTGGACCGGCTCGGCAAAGCGCCGGCTTCCAGCACGGTCAGGCTGTCCCCGGCGGTTTCGGCCACCTGCTTCACGGCGGCCGTCAAGCCGTCCCCGGCTTCGCGGACCCGGATCACCCGCCGGCCGCCCATCATGGAAATCGCCGTCGCCTCTTCCAGCAGCCGCGCATGATCCTCCCGCGACAGCCAGGCGACGCGGAACGGGTCGTCGCGCCCCCCCACCACGGCCTGCGTCAACGCGTCGGCGCGGTGGCGCACCATCCCTTCGTCCTCGCCGTGCAGCAGCACGACGCGCACGGCGCCGGGGTCCCGCAGGAACGCCGCGGTGCGCCGGGCCTCCAGCTTCACGCGGCCTTGGCCCGGTCCAGAAAGAACGCCCCCACCTGCGTGGTGATCTGGTCCGCGAGCGCCGCCGCCACGCGCCGGATCACCACCTCGCTTTCCAGGTCGGCCGCGAAGAACTGCTGGTTGAGGATGTTGTAGCCGTCGAGGATCCGGCTGGTGCCCTGGGCGAGCACCGGGTGTTCCAACGACAGCACCCGCAAGGTCCACGGCGCCGACCCGACCAGGCGTATGCGGGAGGAGGAGCTGTCCCGCTGGATCGCAATCGCCTCGGCGTTGACCGCGATGGTGGCGACCAGCTCATACCGCTTGGCCGTCCCGGTGCCGGTCCCCTCGAACCGCTGCTGCAGCTCCTGGCGCAGCAACTGGCCGGGCCGGTCGGCGCCGATGGGCACGTAGATCGCCGCCAGCTCCGCCCCGGCCGGGCCGGGCGCCCCGGAGGCGGTCGGCGCGTAAAGCGGCCGGAACCCGCACCCGGCC
>CALMAB010000440.1 GCA_937858325.1 uncultured Acetobacteraceae bacterium | reverse complement strand
CGCGAGCGTCACCGCCGACGCCCTGGTCGCCGGGGCGAACGGCACCGTCCCGCCGATGTAGGCGGCGAAACACAGCATGAGCGCCGCCCGGCCCGCCCGCGTGCCCCTGGTCGTGATCCACCCCCTCGTGGTGCGGGTCACGCATTGGCTCAACGCCGTCGCCATCGTCTGCCTGGTGATGAGCGGCTGGAAGATCTACAACGCCAGCCCGCTGTTCGGCTTCAGCTTTCCGGGTTGGGCAACGCTCGGCGGCTGGCTGGGCGGCGCGATAGCCTGGCACCTGGCGGCGATGTGGCTGCTGGTCGCGAACGGCCTGGTTTACCTGGCCTACGGTTTGGCCGGGCGGCACTTCATGCGCAGCTTCCTGCCCATCGGCCCGCGCGAGGTGTGGCGGGATTTGAAGGAGGCGCTGACGTTCCGCCTTCACCACGAGCTCGGCGCCTACAACGCCGTGCAGCGGTTGCTCTACGTCGTCGTGGTGCTGCTGGTCGTGGCGGCGGCGGTGTCCGGCTTGGGCCTTTGGAAGCCCGTGCAGTTCCAAGGCCTGGTCGGCCTGCTCGGCGGCTACGAGTGGGTCCGGCGCATCCACTTCGCCGCCATGGCGGGGATCGTCGGTTTCCTTGTGATCCATGTGGCCTTGGTCGCCGTCGTCCCGAGCACGTTGTGGGCGATGGTCACGGGCCGCGCCCGGGTCAAGATATCCGCCGAGGAGGCCGCGCCATGACCCCCATCAGCAACAAGGTCCTCGCCCCCGAACTCCGGCGGCTGGAACGGCGGCTGATCCTGCGTTCGGGCTTGTCGCTCGGCGCGCTGACGATGCTGACCGGCTGCAACCTTTCGGACGGGGACGCGGTGGACCGGGCGCTGTGGGCGGTGTCGCGGTTCAATGACCGGGTGCAGGCCTGGCTGTTCGATCCCAACCGCCTCGCCCCCACCTACCCGGCGAGCGAGATCACCGATCCCTTCCCGTTCAACGCCTACTACCCCGAGGACAACGCCCCCGAGGTGGACGGCGACACCTGGAAGCTCGAAGTGTCCGGCCTGGTCGAGGATCGGACGCCCTGGACGCTCACCCGGCTGCGCGCCATGCCGCAGGCCAGCCAGATCACCCGGCACATCTGCATCGAGGGCTGGAGCGCGGTCGGCGAATGGTCCGGCGTGCCGTTCCGCAGCGTCCTGGAGCGCATCGGGGCGGACACCCGTGCACGCTACGTCGGCTTCAAGTGCGCCGACCGTTATTACAGCAGCATCGACATGGCCACGGCGCTGCACCCGCAGACGATCCTCGCCACCGATTTCCGCGGTGCGCCGTTGCCGGACAAGTACGGCTTCCCGGTCAAGCTGCGGGTGCCGACCAAGCTCGGCTTCAAGAACCCCAAGCACATCGCGGCCTTGTTCGTCACCAACGATTATCCTGGCGGATGGTGGGAGGATCAGGGCTATAACTGGTTCAGCGGTTCATAGGATTCACGGCGGCGGCAGTGCAGCAGGAGCAAGCGGCGACAATTGATCTCGACCTGGAGTCGCAGTTCTGCTTTGCGCTGTATTCCACGACGCTGGCGCTGGGCAAGCTCTACGCCCCGGTGCTCGCCGGGCTGGGCCTGACCTATCCGCAGTACTTGGTCATGCTCGTGCTATGGCAGGAGGACGGGCTGACGGTGCGCGCCTTGGGCGAGCAGCTGCACCTGAACTCCGGCACGCTGACGCCGATGCTGAAGCGCATGGAGCAGGCCGGCCTGGTGCGCCGCTGCCGCGACAAGAAAGACGAGCGCCTGGTCCGCACCGAGCTGACGCAGGCCGGGCGGAACCTGCGGCCCCATGCGGTGGGCATTCCCTGCGCTGTCGCCGCGGCGACCAGCTTGCCGGTGGACCGGCTGGTGCAGCTCAAGGGTGAGCTGGAAGGCATTCGGCAGGCTTTGGAAGCGGATGCAGTCGGCGCGGACTGATTCCTATACACGCTGTGTTCCCGCCAAGCTTCCGATTCGGTGACATGAAGAACTTGCTCAAAGCCGGGCTTCTGAGGGTCCCGGCCGTGCGCAGCCTGAGCGATGCCCGGAACGAGCTGCTTGCGCAACGCGACGCGTTGTCGTCCGATTTGGATGCTTGCCGGAACCAGCTTGCTGCCCAGGGCCGGGAGGTCGCGAGTCCGTTCTACTATTATCATAGCTGCTTCGACGCGCAGGCGGTCATTCGCCGTCACGCCGTTCCTGGCTTGCGTCCGCATCCCCGGTACCTCACCAACTACCTTGGCGTCCTGATCGATCCCAAGTTCTTCCCCTCCATCCTGAACGGCCGGGCGGGCCAGATCGAGCCGGTGCCGATACCGGCCAACTGGCACGCCGACATCGCGGAATGGGCGGCAGCGTTGCGCGCCGTTGATCTGGCGCCCGGCGGTTTCACGATGGTTGAGCTTGGCTGCGGCTGGGGGTGCTGGATGAACAACACCGGCGTCGCCGCAAGGCGGACGGGCCGGGCCGTCCACCTCATCGGCATCGAGGGCGACGAAGGGCACATCGGCTTTGCCCGGGAAGCCTGCGAAGCCAACGGGTTTCGCCCGGCAGAAATCACCCTGCACCACGGCATCGCCGCCGCGACGCCCGGGACGGCACTGTTCCCGCGTCAGGGCGAGCCGGGATCGTCATGGGGCCTGGAGCCGATCTTTGGCGCAACGGCAGCGCAACGTGAACACGCTGCGCGGTCCGGACGTTACGACGCGTTGCCGATGATCCCCCTCCAGGACGTGGCGGCGCAGCACGCCCGTATCGATCTTCTGCACATCGACATCCAGGGCGGCGAGGCGGATTTGGTCACGGCCTGCCTTCCGCTGCTGTCCCGGAAGTTCGCCTACCTCCTGATCGGCACCCACTCCCGCGCCATCGAGGGAAAGCTGTTCGAGGTCCTGCTCGACGCCGGGTGGCGGCTTGAGATCGAACGCCCTTGCCGGCTGCACGTGATCGAAGGGGTGCCGTCCACCTACGTCGATGGCGTTCAAGGATGGCGCAATCCCACGCTGTTGGCCTGACAGGCAGGCCGCGGGTGAAGCTCAAGACGCGACGCCCGCCGTGCACGGGGGTCGGCGAGCCAGGTCAAAGCAGCAGGAAGCGCCATCAGGTATGGACGTTGGCGCCATGGTGGGCCGCTTGGCGGCCGGCCTGGGGGAAGCGCCTTGACCTTGCCTGCCTGACCCTCGCGAGCCTCGTCCTGTCGGTCGAGTTCCTCCGGCTCCACGCGGCGATGGCGCCGTCCGCGGCGCCCGACATGGCCTTTCTGCGCGATCCGCGCGCGACGCCGACCGCCGCAATGGCGTGGTGGGTTTGGTGGGACCAAGGGCTTTACCAGAAGGCAGCGGTCGCCTGGGCCAACGGGGTCACGGACCCCGCCTTCCATTGGTACCTGCCCGGCTACCCGCTGCTCGGCGCGGCCTTCGTGCGCGTCACCCCGGCCGATCCCTTTCTGCTGCCGAACCTCGCCGCGCTGCTCGGCACGCTTTGGCTGTTTTGCGGCGTGGCGTCGCGCCTTCTCCACGACGTGCCGCTGCGCATTCCTGCGGCTTGCGGCCTGTTTGTGGCCACCTCCGTGTTGCCGCCGCGCGTCCTTTGGTCCTGGGTGGTGCCGTGGACCACCACGCCGGAAACCTTCTGCATCTTCGGGGCGCTGCTCGGGGCGATGAGGCTGGTTGAAGGGGGCAGGCGGCGGGACGCCGTTCTGACCGGACTGGCAGCCGCTGCCATCGCCGGGTTCCGGCCGGCGGATGCGGGGGTGGTTGGCCTGGCGATCTGCGCCGTCGCCGGGCCGGCGCTCCTGTCCAGCCGCCGGCGCCTCCCAGGCATTCTCGCCGCAGCGGCGGGCGGGGCGTCGATCCCGTTGCTCGTGTTCGGAGGCGCCTATTTGGCAACTTGGGGCACGAGGCCGAGCAGCTACCTCCTGCTGTCGAGCCAAATCGGGTTCGAGCCACGGCTGTTCGCGCTTCGCTGGGTGGCGCTGATGCTCGATCCGCACCCGCTTCACCCGGGTGGGCGCGGCTTGGCCGGGGTGTTCTTCTGGGTCCTGCCGGGCTTTGCCGGCATGGCCGCGACGCTTCTCACGGCGCGGCACGCTGCCTTCGCCCATGGTCTGGTCATCGTGGCGCTGGCCGGCGACGTCGCCCTGTTCCTGACCTACCGCGACCTGCACCCGACCGGCTTGTGGGAGCACGGCAACTACCATTACTTCAAGTGGACGCTGCCGCTGTTCGCCTTGTACGCGTTGCGTCTCCTCCCGGCGGCGATCAACCGTGACAGGTACAGGCCGGTGGCCATCGCCGCGGCGTGCCTCACGATTCCGGCGCTGTCCTGCTGGCAGGCCGGCACCTCGCCGATTGGGCCATTGCAAGCCGACCAGGAAGGATCGATCACGGTCGCGTCGGGCCTTCGCCCGGTCAGCGCCATGGTGCTCGTCCCGGGCCACGGCCCCGGCGGGCCGCCCGTGGTGGACGGCAGCGCGGAAACCGCAAGCGGGACCGTGCTGCGGTATGGCCTTGATTTCGTGATCTACGGCACGGACGAGACGCTGCGCATCGTTCCGCTCAGGCCGTTGCCGCCGGAACCGACCATCTTTCGCTTTTCCAAGGACACATACGTGAACCAGGAGCTTGCGCCCCTGCTTGCACGGCAAACGGTCACATGGGGCTTGCCGTTTTGGCTGGCGCGTGATCCGCAGGCGCAAGGGGCTGCGTCCCGCTGATCCCAGCCCCGGTCACGCCCGCCACGCCACCACGCGCGCCGCCCCGTGCGTGCGGTCATCCACCGGGTCCGGGCGCGGCAGCGCCTCCTCCCGCCCGATCTCCGCCACGACCAGCGCGCCCGGCGCGACCCAGCCGGCGGCTTGCAAAGCGTTCACTGCCAGGGCCACCAGACCCTGCCCATACGGCGGATCAAGGAACACCAGCCCGCAGCCCCGGCCCGGCGGCGGCCGGAGCGCATCTGCCGCCAGCAC
>CALMAB010000439.1 GCA_937858325.1 uncultured Acetobacteraceae bacterium | reverse complement strand
ATTGTAGGCCATGCCCCGCGGAGACCTGTTCCCCGAAATCGGACCGTTCGAGACCGGCTACATGCCGCTGTCCGGCGGGCACGTGATGTATTGGGAGCAGGTGGGCGCGGCGCACGGCCAGCCGGTGCTGTTCCTGCACGGCGGACCCGGCGCCGGGGCGGGCGCGGTGCACCGCCGCTTCTTCGACCCGCACTTCTGGCGCGTGGTGATCTTCGACCAGCGCGGCGCCGGGCGCTCCCGCCCGCTGGGCAGCCTGGCGCACAACACCACGCCCGACCTCGTGGCCGACATCGAGACGCTGCGCCGCCATCTCGGCATCGAGCGCTGGCTGCTGTTCGGCGGATCCTGGGGGTCCACCCTGGCCCTCGCCTACGCGCAGGCCTACCCGGACCGGGTGCGCGGCCTGGTGCTGCGCGGCGTGTTCCTGGGCCGGCGGGCCGAGGTCGAATGGTTCCTGCACGGCCTGGGCGCGGTGTTCCCCGACGCGCACGCGGCGTTCGTGGGCCACCTGACGCCCGCGGAGCGGCATGACGTGCTCGGCGCCTACCTGCGGCGCCTGGTGCATCCCGATCCCGCCGTGCACATCGCCGCCGCCCGCGCTTGGTCGGTTTACGAGGGGTCCTGCAGCACGCTGCTGCCCAGCCCCGACACGGTGGCCTCCTTTGCGCAGGACCGCACGGCGCTGGGCCTCGCGCGGATCGAGGCGCACTACTTCGCCCATGACCTGTTCCTGCCGGACGGCGGGCTGCTCGGCGGCATGGGCCGGATCGGCCACCTGCCGGCCGAGATCGTCCAGGGCCGCTACGACATGATCTGCCCGGCGCGCACCGCCTTTGAACTCGCGGCGTCCTGGCCCGCCGCCCGGCTGACCGTCATCCCCGATGCCGGGCACTCGGCGTTGGAGCCGGGCGTGCGCCGGGCCTTGGTGTCCGCCGTGGAGCGGTTCCGCAGCGTCCGCTGACCCTCGCCGCCCGGCGTCCAGAGGCGCGCCGCTCGTTTCGATTCCGTTGACGCTCAGGCCGGGATTTGTTATCACGAAAACGTGAACAACGTGGTTGGCGACAACCGGGGCGGGGCGGAATGGCGACGTTGACGGTTGGCGCGAACCAGCAGTTCCACCGCATTGCCGATGCGGTCGCGGCGGCGCGGGACGGCGACGTGGTCCTGGTGCAGGCCGGCACGTATGTGAACGACTTCGCGACCGTTACCCGCAAGATCACGCTGCAAGGCGTCGGCGGCATGGTGAAGATGGTCGCCACCGTGCCGCCAACGAACGGCAAGGCCATCCTCACCACGGCCAGCGACGTGACGGTGGACCACTTCGAGTTTTCCGGCGTCAAGGTGGCCGACAAGAACGGTGCGGGCATCCGCTATGATGCGGGCAATCTGACCGTCACCAATTCTTATTTCCACGACAACGAGAACGGCCTGCTGGCCGCCGCCGACGCCCAAGGCACCATCACGATCAGGAACTCGGAATTCGGGCACAACGGCAACGGGAACGGCCTCACCCACAACATCTATGTCGGCGTGGTGAAGCAGCTCACGATCCAGGACTGCTACATCCACGACGCCGTGGTCGGCCACGAGGTCAAGAGCCGGGCGCTGAACACGGCGATCACCGGGTCGCGCATCCAGAACAACGCGGGCAACGCGAGCTACGAGATCGACCTGCCGCAGGGCGGTAACGCGCTGGTCCAAGGCAACGTGATCCAGCAGGGGGCGAGCACCTCCAACCCCGTGATGATCGCGTTCGGGGAGGAGGGCAACCTTAACCCCGGTTCCACCCTGGTCGTGCGCGGCAACACGGTGGTGAACGACAAGACGGGCGGCGTCGCCGTGTGGAACGCGACCAGCGCCCCGGCGGCGATGGACGGCAACCAGGCCTACGGCCTCGGCAGCACGGCCAAGACGCTCGGCGCGGTCACGCAGAGCGGGACGACGGCGCTGGCCAGCCGCCCGGCGCTGAGCCTGGCCTCGCCGGTCGGCAGCAGCGTGCACAGCATCGCGCTCAACCTGTCCGAGGACTATTGGCAGGGCGACGCGCAGGCGATCATCAGCATCGACGGCAAGCAGCTCGGCGGGACGCAGGCCGTCACCGCGTCTCATGCGCTGGGCCAGGAGCAGACGATCTCCTTCCTGGTTCCGCTTGCAGCCGGGCCGCACGCCGTGTCGGTCGCGTTCACGAATGACGCCTGGGGCGGGACCGCCGCGACGGACCGCAACCTTTACGTTGGTTCGATGGACGTGAACGCCCAGCATGTCGCGCTGGGCGCGGCGCTTTTCGCCAACGGCGTGCTGTCCTTCGCCATCCCGCCCGCCGCGCTCAGCGTCGGCAGCGCGTCGAACGCCCAAGCCGTCCTGCCGACGCGGTAGCCCAGCAAGCCCCCGGCGTCGCCGGGGCCGGTCAGGCTGCCAGGGCCGCGGTGACGCGCCGGGCAAAGGCGGCCGGGTCGGACGGCATTTCCCCGTCCTGCACCCGCGCCAGGTCCAGCAAGGTGTGCGCCGTGTCGGTCAGGTCCGTGCCGGCCTCAAGCTGCTTGGACAGGCTGCGGATCAGCGGGTGGCGCGGGTTCACCTCCAGCGCCGGCGGCAAGCCCAGCCCCGCCTGCCCGTGCCGCCGCATCAGCCGCTGCATCTGCAGATCCGGACCGAACCCGGCCGCCGCCAGCACCACCGCGCTGTCCACCAGCCGGTCGGTCGCGCGCACCTCGCCCACGGCGTTGCCCAGCGCCGCCTTCAGCGCGGGCAGCAGCTTGTCCATGTCGGCGGCCTCGCCCTCCGGCTCCGCCGTGACCGGCAGCTTCGACAGGTCGATGCCGCCCTGGGTCACGCTGCGGATCGGCTTGCCGCCCCACTCGGCCAGCCGCTCCGGCCAGAAGGTATCGACGGGATCGGTCAGCAACAGCACCTCGGCGCCGCGGGCCTTGAATCCTTCCAGCTGCGGCGACCGGGACAGCGCGTCGGCGTCGTCGCCGGTCAGGATAAAGATCGCGTCCTGCTCCGGCGTCATGCGTTCCACATAGCCGTCCAACCCGGTCCAACCGTCCTGCGCGGACGACCGGAACCGCATCAGCCCGGCCAGTTCCGTGCGGTGCTCGGCATCCTCCCAGACGCCCTCCTTGAGCACCGCGCCGAAGTTCTCCCACAGCTTGGCGAAGTCGTCCGCGTCCTTGGCGCGCGTCTTGAGTTCGCCCAGCACGCGGTTGGTGACGGCCTTGCGGATGCGGGCCAGCACCGGCGTCGCTTGCAGCATCTCGCGGCTGACGTTCAGCGGCAGGTCCTCGGTGTCCACGACGCCCTGCACGAAGCGCAGCCAGGGCGGCAGCAGCCCGGCCTCGTCCGTGATGAACATGCGGCGCACGTGCAGGCGCACGCGGCTTTCGCGCACGCCCTCCACCGCCTCGAACGGCCGGGCGCCCGGGACGAACAGCAGCGCCGAGTATTCGAGCGCGCCCTCCGCCCGCCAGTGCAGGGTGGCCCAGGGGTCGTCGTATTGGCCGAGGTGCCGGTAGAACTCCTTGTACTGCTCGGGCGTCACCTCGGCCTTCGGCTTGCGCCACAGCGCGGTGCCGGCGTTGGCGGGCTTGTCCTCGCCCTCCGTCGCGACCGTGATCGGCACCGTGATGTGGTCCGCCCACTTGCGCACGACCGTCTCAAGCCGGATCGGCTCCAGGAATTCCTCCGCGTCGGCCTTGACGTGCAGCAGCACGTCCGTGCCGGGCGCGTCGCGGGTGGCCGGGGTGAGGGTGAAGGCGCCGGCGCCGTCCGACGCCCAGGTCCATGCTTCGTCCGACCCGGCGCGGCGGCTCGTCACCTCCACGCGGTCCGCCACCATGAAGGCCGAGTAGAAGCCGACGCCGAACTGGCCGATCAGGCTGACCTTCTCCTCCGGCTTGGCGGCGGCCGCCGCGTCGCCGAAGCGGCGGGTGCCGGACCGGGCAATGGTGCCGAGGTTGGCGGCCAGCTCCCCCTTGTCCATGCCCACCCCCGCATCCGCGATCAGGATCGTGCGCGCGGCCTTGTCCGGCACGATGCGGACGCTGGCGTCGGGCGGCAGCGCCAGGGCGGGCGTGGTCAGCGCCTCGAACCGGCGGCGGTCCGTGGCGTCGGCGGCGTTGGCGACCAGCTCGCGCAGGAAGATCTCGCGGTCGGAGTAGAGCGCGTGCACCACCAGGTCGAGCAGCCGGCCGACTTCCGCGCTGAACTCGTGCGTTTCGGTTTGGACGTCGCTCATCGCAATCTCCCCCAGGCTGCCGTGCGGCCGATGTCGTGCCGCGGCCATATGCCGCGCGACGCCGGGCTTTTCAATACGTTGGCAGTGCGGTCAGGTGCCTTGGCTGTCAGCCCCGCTGCCCCGGCCGGACACGCCGGCGCGGCTCGGCGCGTCGGCCCCCGGCTGGACGGTTTGCGACTCCGCGGCCAGCTCGGCGTCGTTCTGCGGTTCGGGAAGGGTGGCGGTCACCGGATCGTCCCGATGCTCCTCCAGCACGGCGATCACCGCCTGCGGGTCGGCCCGCTCGGCGTCGGCGAACAGCCGTTCGGCTTCCTCCTCGTCGCCCGCGGCTTGGGCGCGCAGGGCCTGCTCCGCCAGTTGCCGCGCCGCCGCGTGCTTGCCCCCGGCGCCGTCGGTTTGGTCGAGGTCGTCGCTCATGAAAACTCCCCTCTGGCGGTGGTTGCGCCACGCTGGCTCGGCATGGTTGTCCAGGAATGCCGATCCGCCGCGCCTTGGACCATAAAACCTTGCCGCCGGCAAAGCGGCGCCGGGCCGAACGGGCGGCGTGCTCGCTCCGCTTGGGTGGTGGGCTATTTTGGTGCTAGAACAAAGTGAACTCGGCCTGCCCCCATCCGTTGTGACCCACGGAGGCGGCACCCATGCCAAACACGGTTGAAATCCGCAAATTGGACCCGCACGACCCATTGCCCGAAGGGCGGCCCGGTCGCGTGATCGTGTTGCGCCGCTTTGACGAGGATGATCCTCGCAAAATCGTGACCGAGATCGAACTCACGGGTCCGCCGGGCCGGTCCGAAGCGGTGCAGCCCGTGCGCGCCGACGGTACGGGGATGTCGTTGGAGGAGGCGGTAGCAGCCGCGCAGAAGGTGGCGGAATCGGAAGGGATCGGCCAGGTGTTCGTGCTCGACCGCACGGACGGCCGCTTGGAGCACGAGATCATCGAGCACGCGGGCGACCATAGCTTCCCCGGCAAGCCGCTCGACGACACGGACCCCGAGGACGGCGAGACTGGCCCGGACATGCGGGCCTGAGCGGCAGACGGGCGGCAGCCATGCCCGAATTTCGCCATACCAAGCGCCCACATGGCTCGACTTCTTCTCGCGACGGCTTTAAGGCCCGTGGCCCCGGCGAAAGTCGAGGCCATCAGCTTACTGTCACAAAGCGAACATGATCGCCTTTTCATGCTGCCTTCGACGCTTATGTCCTCGTTTCTACCACACGGCCCCCATCCCGGGTGCGGCCCTCAACAAGAAGAGAAATCCTGATGCCTGATACCGGGCTAGACGTGTCCACGACAGGACGGCGTGTTGGCGTGCTTGTCGTGGGCCTCGGCGGCGCCGTCGCCACCACGGCGGCAGCGGGCATCGAGATGCTGCGCGCCGGCTCCAACGACATGGCGGGCCTGCCTTTGGCCGGCGTGGGCGCTTCAGGGATCGCGGCCTACCGCAACCTGCACTTCGCCGGTTGGGACCTGCACGGTGAGAACCTGGAGAACGCGGTCCGCGAGCACCGGGTGCTCGACGGCGAGCAGGCCGGGATCGTGGCGCCGGCACTGCGCGGCATGACGCCGTGGCCCGCCGTGGGCAGCGTCGATTTCTGCAAGAACGTGGACGGCGCCAACAAGGTCGCCGCCGGGTCGCACCGGGAAGCCGTGGATCGGATACGCGACGACATCCGCCGCTACCGCGAAACCTCCGGGATCGAGAACCTGGTCGTCGTGAACCTGGCATCCGTCGAGCGGTGGCCCGACAAGGGCGCCGGGGCGCTCAACACGCCGGAGGGCTTCGAGAAGGGCCTCGACAGCAGCGACCCGGCCATCAGCCCGGCCATGCTGTACGCCTACGCTTCCATCGTGGAGGGCGTGCCATACGGCAACTTCACCCCGAGCCTCGCCGCGGACATTCCCGCCCTCACCACCCTGGCCGAGCGCCGCAACGTCCCCGTGGCCGGCAAGGATGGCAAGACGGGCCAGACCTTCATCAAGACCGTCCTGGCTCCGGCGTTCCGCAGCCGCAGCCTGTATGTTGAGGGCTGGTTCAGCACCAACATCCTGGGCAACCGCGACGGCCTGGCGCTGGACAACCCCGACAGCCTGCGAAGCAAGCTGAACACCAAGGGGTCGGTGCTGGACGACATCCTCGGCTATCCCGTCGAGGACCACATCGTCGATATCCGCTACTACAAGCCGCGGGGCGACAACAAGGAAGCCTGGGACAACATCGACCTGGTTGGGTTCCTCGGCCAGAAGATGCAGATCAAGGTCAACTTCCTGTGCCGCGACAGCATCCTCGCGGCGCCCTTGGTCATCGAGATCGCCCGGGTGCTTGACCTGGCCCGGCAGCGCGGCGCGGGCGGCATCCAGGAGCAGCTTGGCCTGTTCTTCAAGGCGCCGATGACCCGGGCCGGCAAGCGGGAAGAGCACAGCTTCCCGGTGCAGGAGCGCGCGTTGCTCGATTGGCTGGCCGCGTAAGGGTGGGACCTGTGGGTTAGGAACGTGCTGGATGACGTGAGCGGCCAGGCGTCCGGCCTGGCCGGCCTTGTGCCGCTTGCGGCGGAGCTTGGCGACCTGAAGCGCATCCGGGATGCGTCCAGCCCGGACAGCCTGGCATCCCGGTTGTTCCGCTGTGCTTGGGGCGCCCTGCTGGCGGGCCAAGCGCCGTTGGACGTTGCGCTGGTGGCCACCTCCGATGCGGTCGCGGCGGCTCGGCTCGGCGGCATCGACCACGTCGTGCTGCTGGCCTCCGGGCTGACCGAGGCCGAGGCGGTCGAAGTGCTGGCGCGTTCCTTCGATGAGGTGTCGGCCCCGATTGACCCCGTGCTGGCCGCGCAGTTGCAGGGCCAACTTGGCCACCCCCTTCGGCCCGGGACGGCGCCGGCCTTTGCCGAGGCTCTGATCCATCAACCGCGTGCCGGCGCGACGTGCCCGGGCAAGCCGCGCATCGTGCTGGAGCCGCCCGAGGGTCATGGCGACCACTGCATGGTCGTGGCGGTGCTGGCCGTCATCCTGTCGCCGCGCTATGGGGCTGATCCGGCCGCTGCGTTCCTGGCCGGCATGGCGCACCACCTGCACAACGCGCTTCTGCCCGATAGCGGGTTCGCCGGGGAGATGCTGCTGGGCAACCATCTCGGCCCGGTGATGCGTCGACTGTTTGACCGCGAACTCGCGACGCTGCCCGCGCCGCTGTCGGAGGCGACTGCCGCCGCGCTGGCGGCCATCCCAGACGCCTCGACCGCGGTGGGTCGGGCGTTCCACGCGGCCGACGTGATCGACCGCGTGCTGCAGATGCGGCACTACGACCAGGTGGCCCGCTTCACGGTGGACCAGGCGCTGGACGACATGGATTTGGTTCACGCCGGCCCCACCCAGAGCTTCCACCAAGCGGTGCTGCGGGACGCCGGGCTGCCGTGACGCGGTGGCCAGACGGCGCGCTGTCCAGCCCGGTATCCGGCCAGGCGCTGGCTGCGGACACGCCGCATTCCCTTGCCGCCGGGTCGGAACGCTGGCCGATCGTGTCGGATATCCCGTTCCTGCGCGCCGACCGGCGCGACCTGGCCGACGCGGCGCTCGCGGCGCTTGATGCGGGCGACGTGCAGCGGGCGCTGGTGCTGCTACTGGGCGACCAGGACAACTGGGCGCGCACGCCCCCGCCCTTGGAGGCCGACCGGGCCGCTTTGGCCAGCCGACCGGAACGCTTCACCTTCCGCGCGGCGATGGACGCCTTGGCGTTCGGTCCCGTCGGCACCTACTTCGCCCACCGCTGGTCGGACCCGACCTTCCTGTCCGGCCTGGCGCTGGCGGAGGCCCATTGGAACAGCCCGGCCTGCGTGTTCGAGCTGGCCTGCGGCGCCGGGCACTACCTGCGCGAGTTCGCCCGCTTCGCCCCGCTGGTGGCCGGCGCGGACATCGTGTTTGCCAAGCTGTGGCTGGCCCGGCGCTACCTGGCACCCGCGGCGCGGCTGGCGTGCTTCGACGCGGCGGCGCCTTGGCCGCTGGCGGGGGCGTCCGCCGAGCTGGTGTTCTGCCACGACGCCTTCTACTTCCTGCCTGACAAGCCGCACGTGGCGGCCGAGATGCTGCGGGTCGCAGGCACAAGCGGGCGCGTGCTGGTCGGGCACGCGCACAACGCGTTGGTGGACAACCTGTCCGCCGGCGAGCCGCTCCCGCCGGCCGGCTACGCCGCGCTGTTCGGGGCGCCGATGCTGTATGACGACCGGGAACTCACCCGGGCGCTGGTCGAAACGCGGGCACCTGTGGCGGGGAACGCGGACGCGCTTGCCGACGCGCCGGCCGTGGCATGGGCGACGGGTGCCGGGGCGCCGCGTGCGCTTTCGGGC
>CALMAB010000438.1 GCA_937858325.1 uncultured Acetobacteraceae bacterium | reverse complement strand
GAGGCGGAACCGTTGGCGCGACTCAGGCCCGGGATGATGGACTGCCGTCAACGGTCGAGCATCCCGGCCGGGTTCTCGGCCCTCAGCCCATGTTGTCGTCGCGCAAGCCCATCGTAAGTTTTGGTGATAAAGCCGACCCGCAGCGCATGCGCGTTCAGGCACAAAGCCTGCGGTGCTATACACTGCCAGCCATGACTGCATCTGCCCCATCGCAAGCACCGCCGCGTTCACGCCCGGCGAGCGGGACTACATACGCCGCGAGCTTGATCGGTTCTTCTCGACCCTGCCAAGTGTTGCTGACGGTTTCCAGCTCCGGACCTGGCGCGGCGGCCCGCAAGCGGGCCAGCCCAAGGTGCCGCTGGTCGCCAAGGGCCTGCTCGAGCGCGGGCTGATGCGCCTCCAGCCGACGCCCTGGCCACCGCGCTTGTTCTTCACCGAGGCGGGCCTTGTGGCGCTGCGGGCGATGATGTCCGACCGTCGCCTCGTCAATCCGACGACGTTCGCGCACGTGCGCCGGGAACTCGGCCTCGACCCAGGTCCAGAAGAGCCGTGACCCGTGACTGCCAGTCCACCCGTTTCGCGCTCGCTTCCTGCCCTGCCCGGCTTTGACACCAACGCCTAGCCACCAGATCAGCGTGCGCGTCACCTCGACGGCGCGGCGCTGCTCCGGTGTCGCCGGCACGAGCTTATGCACCAGGCGCTCGGCGTGCACCCAGCACAGCGCGTGGGTGCCCACCCGGAACTGCCCGGCGCCGTCGAACACGATCACGGCCTCGGTCAGCAGGCCATGGTGGCAGATGGCGCCCCAGAGCGCGCCCTCGGTGGCGACCTGCACGGGGTCGGGCGTGACCGCGAGCGTGTCGATGCCGAGCCGGGCCAGGTGCGCAGCCCACGCTGAGGCGTCCTCCACCGAATGCTCGGGCGAGCCGTCCGGTTCCTTTGCATGGAAATGGACGATACTGGCGCCCGCCTCGCGGCAGCGCGCGGCGGCTTCGGCGATCTCGTCCGGAGTCCAGCGAACGTGGGGGGTCTCGTCACGCGTCGCGTATTCGTTGATCCGGGCCTCGAGGATCATCCTCTTCAAAGATTTTTCCCCTCACGCCAGCTTACCAGTGCACCTCGCCAGCAATCCTCACAGATCTCGCCGAAGCTGGCTCTTCACGGGGCGTAGTAGCCAGGGGTGTGCAGCTTCTCAACAGCTTCCGCTCGGCCCACATTATCGAGGACAGGCCTCGGTTCGAAAGCTGCTGCTTGAGCCCATACCTGTGATAGGTGGTGGAGAGCACGGTTACCCGTCCGTTTCAGCCTGTAATAGGGTTGCATAACGGGCTGCGGGGCCAAGGCGCCATGTCGTTCGCCATCACCGCAGTTGTCGTCGTCTGGGTGGTTCTGTTCGGGGCGGCCTACCTGGCCCGAACGGTGGGCGGCCTGAGCAAGAGGCGCTCAGCTGCTGTCGTCATGGGCAGCTATCTGGGTTTGAGCACCCTTGCCCTCGCGTGGTTCGGCCTGAACCGGACTGGTCTGCTGAGCGTGGGCGGCATGCTGCTGCCCTGCGTCGCAGCGCTCGGAATGATCTGCTATCCAACAAGTAGGCTTTAGCTGTCGGGTTGCGGAACATCGCTGAGATGCCCCGTGATCGCCATCTGAACGCTTCCTTGCCCTGAGCTGATCGCAGTTCCAAGCCAGCGCTATCCGGATTATCTACGGGAACCATAGCTTTCCATGTCTCATCTTGGCCTTCGCCTGACGCCGCATGGCCATCTTGTGCTGGAGCAGGCCGACGACGTGCCGGGCTTGGACCCGACGAGTGCAGCACGCCTGGCCCGTGCGTTTGCCCGGGG
>CALMAB010000437.1 GCA_937858325.1 uncultured Acetobacteraceae bacterium | reverse complement strand
GGGCTTTTGAAATGGGCGGCGTTCCACGCCCCGGCGCTGAGCAGCGGCGCGCCCAGCAGCACGTTCGGCACGCCGCGGTGGCCGTAGTCGGTGATGCCCATCTCGGAATCGAGCCAGTCCGACTGGCCCGGCTGCGCCTTGCCGTAATAGGCGGCGTCCGTCTCGATCTTGAGGTTCAGCTTGATCCCGATCTCGCGGCAGGCGTTCTGCACCAGCACGGCGTAGTCGGGGATCTCCTGCAGCCGCATGGTGGTGAGCGTCGCCTCGAACCCGTTGGGCACGCCGGCCGCCGCCATCAGGGTGCGGGCGGCCGGGATGTCCTTCTTGCGCTGCGGCACCGCCTTGTCGGTGGAGGGATAGACGGGCGCGAAGGGCGAGTCGTTGCCGGGTTCGGCGAGGCCGCGGAACAGCCCGGCCACCAAGGCCGGGCGGTCGAGCGACATCGCGATGGCCTGCCGCACCCGCTTGTCGGCGAACTTCGGCGCATCGTTGCGCATGTGGAGCTGCCGGTGGGTGGCGGCGCGCACCTTGACGATCTTCACGTCGGGGTCGTTCAGCAGTCCCTGCGCGCCCTGCACCGCGACCTGCGAGATCACGTCCACCTGGCCGCCTTGCAGCGCCAGGATCTGCGGCTGCTGGTCGGCGAAGAAGGTGAACTCGGTCCGTGCCGGCAGCGCCTTGGCGCCCCAATAGTCGGGGTTGCGGACGAAGCTCACGCCCACCTTGGGCGTGTACTTGTCCAGCTTGAACGGCCCGGTGCCGATGAAGGTCTTTTCCCAGTCCCCGGCGTAATCGGCAGGGAGGATGATCGCGTTGTAGTTGTCGGACGACACGATGTAGGGGAAGTTGCCGTTCGGCGCGTCCAGGTGGAACTCCACCGTGAGGTCGTCCACCTTGCGCGTGCCGCCGACCGACAGCACGCCGCGGAGCGCCGACAGCGCGTTGGACCCGTTCTTCGGGTTGGCGAGCCGGTCCATGGTCGCCACCACGTCGTCGGCGTTGAGCACGTGCCCGTTGTGGAATTTTACGTTCGGCCGCAGGTTGAACGTCCAGACAGTGCCGTCCTCGTTGGCCTTCCAGGACAGCGCCAGCATCGGGCGCAGCACCAGGTCCGGCTGGTCGAAGATCAGGAACTCGCCGGTCTGCATGAGCAGGATCAGGCCGCCCGAAGTCGCGGTGCTGACCGGCTCCACCACGCCTGCGGGCGTCGGCGAGGCGACGCGGATCGTGGCGTCGCGGCTTCCCGTCTGCGCCAGCGCGCGGCTCGCGCCGAACGGGTCGGCGGTGCCGAGCAGCCCGCCGAGCAGCGGCAGCGCCAGGCCGAACCGGCTGCCTTCCCGCAACAGGCCGCGCCGGTCGAGGCGCCCGGCCAGGAACTCGTCAACCACGTGGTTTTCCAGGTCGCTCGCTTCCAGGCGCAGGCGGTCCAGGAACTTCGGGGATCGGCGCATGGGCGTTCCTCTGGGCGGGAGCGGCGGCGCTCGGCCGTTCAAACGGCCAAGCTATGCAAAAAGTGTGCTTTGATACCCAAAAGGACGCAAGGCTTAAAATCCGGTCAGGCGGCGCGGGCAGGCGCCACGATCCGGGCGCCCGGACGCCCGGCGCCTTCCGCCCCGCTCCCCTCTGCGATGAACTCGCCCGCCTTGCCGCAATACCAATCGACGAAGCGCAGCACGAGCGACTCAGCCTCCGGCGAGTACGGCCCCGGCACGAAGCCCGCCGAGCGCACGCCGCGCTGGTTGTTCTCGGCCAGCGCGCGGTCCTGCAGGTTGGTCCGGTCCCACAGCTCCGTCAGGCGGGGGATCGTGTAGTCCACCCCTTCCACCGCGTCGGCGCTCACCAGCCACTTGGCCGTCACCACCGTTTCCTCCGGCGCGGTCGGCATGGCGCTGAACATGAACACGTAGTCGCCGAGCGCATGGGCGAAGCTGTGCGGCTCCAAGGCCCAGCGGAGCGAGCCGACGTCGCCGCCGCCGAGCCGCCCCATGGTGCGGGACACGCAGGGCTTGCCGTCCATGGTCAGCGACTGCGTTCCCTCGTTCAGCGGGAACCGCCCCGCCTGCCACCACGGACCCTCGACGGGTGCGCTGGGCAGGTCCTGCTCGGCCATGCGCGCGTTGAACGCTTCGCTCAGCTTTTGCTGCTCGGCCACGGCCAGCGATCGGCGGCCGACCGGGAAGGTGACGGACAGCTCCGGGTGGTTGACGGCGCAGTGGTAGCATTCCCGCGCGTTCTCCATCACCAGCTTCCAGTTGGCGCGCTCCACCAGCGTCATTTCGTATGCGACCTTGCCCCGGTGCAGCTGGTGCGGCGCCAGCATCGGCTCGAACCGGTCGTGGAACGCGTCGAACGCGGGCGGCGTGTCGGCCAGGCACACGTAGATCGTGCCGGCGATTGTGCGGAGCGCCACCGGGCGCAGGGCGTGCTCGGCCGGGTCGAAATCGGGGGCCATGCGGGACGCGTGGACCAGGTTGCCTTGCAGGTCGTAGGCCCATTGGTGGTACGGGCAGACCAGCCGGGGCCGCTTCGCCAGGCCGTCCGCGCAGATCTGCGCGCCGCGGTGCCGGCAGGAGTTGAAGAACGCCCGCAGCGCGCCGTCCCGCCCGCGCACCACCACGACCGGGGAGCGCCCGACCGTCAGCGCCAGCGTGCAGCCCGGCGACGGCAGCTCCGCCTCGAAGCCGACCATGATCCAGGACCGGTGGTAGATCGCCTCGATGTCGAACTCGAAGATGTCGGGATCGGTGTAGAACTCGCGCGGCAGGGCATGGCCGGGGCGCCGCTGGTCGAGCAGGGCGCGGATGCGGGCGAGGTCGGTCATGCGGGTCCTATGGGTCGTGCGGGCTTGAGGTGGCGCGCAGCATGGCCCGACGCAATGCCGCGTGGCCCACGGTATTTTGGATGGCCGGGCTGGCGCGCGCGTGGTGGGAAGGAAAATTGGCGCACTCAGCGGCCATGTGCGGCGGGTGCATCGCCCGGCTGGCCAAGACGTGCTTGTTGTAACGGCCCGTTCTGCTAGGAGTGCCCGGCCATGATGAAGACCAGCTATGATCCGGAGGCGGACGCCTTTGCGGCTTGGTTCGCGCCAGAAGGCGTCAAGTCCGACCGCACGGACGAGGTAGCGCCTGGCGTGTTCGTCGATTTCGACGCAACCGGGCGCGCCGTTGGCTTTGAAGTGCTGAGCGTACGCAGCCGCGTCGCGGGCACATATGAAGGCTCGCCGAAACAGGCGGCGGCGGAATGACGGGGCGGCTGTTGCCCACCCACGCTGCGGGCCAACTCCCGCGGCCGATGGACGGCCTGGACCGAAGCCGCATCCCACACAGCAGGAGACGTCCATGACCAAGGCCCTCATCGTCGGCGGCGGCATCGCCGGGCTGTCAACCGCCTGGGCGCTGGCCCGGCGCGGCATGGAGGTCGAGCTGTTCGAGCAGGGGCCGCTGCCCAACCCGCGGGCGTCCTCCCACGACGAGCACCGCATCACCCGCCACGCCTACGGCACCATGGAGGGCTACGCGCACCTGATGCCGGAAGCGTTCCGGGTGTGGGACAGCCTGTGGCGGGCCATCGGCACGTCGCACTACGAGCCGTGCGGCGCCGTGTATTTCCTGCGGCACGACGACGGCTGGTACGGCGGGATGTCGCGCTCGCTGGACGCCATGGGCATCGGCTACCGCGACATCCCGCTGGAGGAGGTCGGGCGCCGGTTCCCGATGGTGCAGGCGGACGGCCTGGAGCGCGTCGTCGCCACGGACGGCGCGGGGATGCTGTTCCCGGTTCGCATCCTGACCGACCTGGTGGTGCTGCTGGGCCGGCTCGGCGTGCGGCTGCGCACGGGAACCCTGGTCAGCGGGGTCGATCCGGAGCGCGGCCGGGTGGTGGCGGACGGGGCGGCGCACGAGGGCGACGTGGTGGTGGTCGCGGCCGGCGCCTGGGCGGACCGTCTGGTGC
>CALMAB010000436.1 GCA_937858325.1 uncultured Acetobacteraceae bacterium | reverse complement strand
CATGACCTATGAGAGTTCTCAAGGGACGGCTGATCTGGTTGAAGGCGGCGAACCAAGGGGGTTTGCCGTGCCTGTTTCGCTTCCACTCCGGGCTGACTTCGATGCATTGCAGGTGCGGGCTGCTGCCCGGAGGACGAAGGACGGACCGCAAGCGCGGCGCCTTTTGGCGCTGGCTGCGATCTACGACGGGGCAAGCCGCACCGAGGCGGCCATGATCGGCGGCGTCACGCTGCAGATCGTGCGGGACTGGGTGGTGAGGTTCAACGCCGATGGCCTTGAAGGCTTGATCGACCGCAAGGCGCCGGGCCAGCCTTCGAGGCTCACCGACGCGCACCGGGCGGCGCTTGCGGCGATGATCAAGAGCGGGCCGGTGCCTGCGATCCATGGCGTCGTGCGCTGGCGGCTGGTCGACCTATGCCAGTGGCTGTGGGAGGAGCGTCACGTCAGGGTGGCCAAGCAGACGCTCAGCCGCGAGCTACGGGCGATGGGCTACCGCAAGCTGTCCGCGCGTCCACGCCACCACGCGCAGGCGGACGGCGCGATCGAGCTTTTTAAAACAGCTTCCGCGCCCGCTTGGACGCGATTGCGCGCGAGAAAGCAATCGACCCCGCCGGGCTCGAAGTCTGGTTCGGCGACGAAGCCCGCATCGGCCAGAAAAACAAGCTGACCCGGCGCTGGGCCAAGCGCGGCGCCCGGCCCTCGGCGCCGCAGGACCAGCGCACGGCATCGACCTACATCTTCGGCGCCATCTGTCCCAAGGAGGGCAAGGGGGCGGCTTTGGTTGTGCCGTGGTGCAACACCGACGCCATGGCCCAGCACTTGGCAGCCATCTCCAAGGAGGTCGAACCTGGCCGCCACGCGGCGCTGCTGCTGGACCGGGCTGGCTGGCACTGGACCGGGCTGGCTGGCACATGTCGGCTCATCTCGTCGTGCCGGACAACATCACCATCGTTCCGCTGCCGCCGAAATGTCCTGAACTGAACCCACAAGAAAACGTCTGGCAATTCATGCGCGAGAACTGGCTGTCGAACCGCGTGTTCACCTCCTACGACAACCTGGTCGACCACTGCTGCGCTGCCTGGAACAAGCTCGTCGACCAGCCTTGGACCATCATGTCCATCGGACTGCGCGACTGGACACATGCGTCCTAATCAGAGGGATCTGGTATTAGATGTGTTAGAAGCCGCACACATCACCCCATATCTCGGCCCGGAAACCAACTACGTCACCAACGGCCTGCTACTCCGTGCCGACCTGCACACGCTGTTCGACACTGGCCTGCTCGCGGTAGATCCGGACACCAGGCAGGTTCTCGTGGCGGCCGTTGTGAAGGACCCAGTGTATCGCGTGCTGCACGGAAAGCCGCTGCGACCGACGATGACCCAAGCGTCGGCACCCAATGCGGCGCGATTGAGGCAGCATCGGTTCGGTTGCAAGTGGCAGAGCTGACCTCGGCCCAGATCTGGTCCAACCAAGTACACCCAGGTATTCGGCTAGCTGTCGCGTTGGTGGGGTACACAGGCTATTTAGGGTTAGCAGCCGATGGCGTTGCTGGACGGGCCGAACCAGCGCTGGAGCTTGGACTTCGTGTCCGATGCGTTGAGCTGGGATCGGCGGCTGCGTAGTACTCAAACTAGCACGCCTCCGGCAAACCCGGCGCGGTTCAAGACGCATTCGGGGAGTGGGCAAGGAGCAGGGGCGACCTGGCTTCTTAACGCCTCAACACCGCCGTTTTCCAAGTAAAAGCAACGGTTACCTGAACCGATATGTGACGGCCGCCGTCAAAGCATTGGCAGCATCACAGCTTCGGCGCGCCCGAGACCGATGGCTGGGCCGCAACGGGCCTCGGCCGCTGCGGATCCACGTAGGGCACCAAGCTAATCTGGAGCACCACACGGTTTCCGGTGGCCTGGCCGTTCTCGGTCCCGATCAGTGCCTCGACCCTGACTTGTTCTCCGTCCGGCTTGGACGGGTCACGGCCGACCCATATCAGGTCGCCGCCACCGCCGCGCACGTAGGTCGGCTTGCCGTATTTCTCCTCCAGCGCCCGGCGCAGCGTGCCCGCATCGCCCCCGGACAGGAACTGCTGGGCGGCAACTTGGCCCACGCGTTCACCGTAAGGCCCGTTGCTGGCACCCACCCGTGCGAAGCCGTAGCCAACGCAGTCGCGATACGACGGCGGTGAGGCACCCACCATGAGGTCCATTGGGGGCGGGAAACTATTGGTGATGCCGTCGCACACGGCCCAGTCGCCTTGCCGGGCCTGGAGGTCGTTGAACCAGAGCACCTGTCCGTCCTGTTGCGATCCGCGCTTCGTGGTCAAGCCCCGGGTGGCGATGGCCTCGGCTTCGGCCTGCGACATGCCAAGGCGCAGGCCCTGCACGTCGGCTGCCTTGAGCACGGCCTGCCCTCCGGCCGCGCTCTCTGCGCTCGACGCCGCAGGCGACCGTGCCAATTGGGTCAGCCCGAAATCGTGGATGACTGCGCCGGTGGTCTCGTTCAGCACGCGGGCCGCCAGGATGTCGGCTCGCACCAGGAGTGGACCGCCCCGGTCCATCGCGGGCGGGGCATCCACCAAACGAAACGCTATCTGAAGCACCACGACGCCCGCGAGTGGGTTCTGAGTGTTGAGCCTGTTCCGCTCGGTGAAGGCGCGGGCGGCGGCTGCGTCGTTCATGCGGACGAAATTCACGTCACCCGTGTTGCGGAACTGAAGGCCGAAATCCTTGAAGGTGGCCGGGTCACGGACCGGGT